>JAICUO010000120.1 GCA_025935815.1 Streptosporangiaceae bacterium | reverse complement strand
CGCCGCGATCGCGGCGTCGAGCTCCTCCAGCTCGCGCTGCCGGGCGCCCAGCCCGGCGGCCGCCTCCGCGAGCCGCCGGGCCTGCTCGGCTATCAGGTCGGCGTCGGCCTGCGCGTGGCGGGCGGCGGCCCGCAGCGCGGTCATGTCCTCCAGCGCGTCGACGCCGGCCGCCGCCAGCTGTCCCGCGAGGGTGGCGATGACCGCGTCGGCGGCGGCGACCCGCTGCGCCGCCTCATCTCGCGCGGCGGCCGCCCCGTCCGCCGCGGTGGTGGCCGCGTCCTCCTGCTCGCGGCTGACTCGCTCGCCGGCCAGCTCGCACGGGCTGGGGTGATCCAGCGATCCGCACACCGGGCACTCATCGTCATCGACCAGCAGGGCGGCCAGCTCGAAGCGCATGTTGTCGAAGCGCTGGTCGCGCAGCCGCTGGGCCTCCTCCTTGAGTGCGGCGGCCTGCTCCCGAGCGGCCAGGTGCGCCTCGTGCAGGTCCTGCCGGGCGGCGCGCGCGCTAACCAGCGCGTCGAAGTCGGCGGCCGCGCGGCCCCTGGGCTCGGCGGCCGATGACACGCCGCCCAGCCGGGCGGGGGCCTGGCTGGCGGCGTCGCGCGCGGCCAGCGCCCCCGGCCGGGCCGCGCGCTGCCGGGTGATCTGCTCCCCGGCGGTCGCCAGCCGCGCGTTCAGCGCCATGGCCTTGCGCCGGGCCGCCTCGGCCACCTCCTCGTCGAACTCCGCCTGCTCGACCACCGAGCGCAGCGCCTCCAGCCGCCCGAGCCGCTGGCGTTCGGCCAGGGCGGCCGCCCGCAGCGCTTCCGCGCTGGCGTCGCGCAGCGGGCCTCCGTCCGCCGTGGCCCCGTCCGGCGTGGCCCCAGCCGCCGTGGCCCCGTCCGCCGTGGCCCCAGCCGCCGGTGCCGCCCCGGCCAGGCAGGCGGCCACGGCCGAGCGCGCGAGCTGCTGGGCGGCGCGCGCCCGCGCGGCCGCCTCCCACGCCCGCCGCGACTCATCCAGGACGGGGGCGACCTCCGCCGCCCGGCCCGCGGCCGCGAGCTCATCGCGCCGCGCGTCGGTTGACGGCCGCGCCGCGTCCAGCGCGGCCTGGCGGCGCAGTGCCTCGGCGCGGCGGCGCTGGCGGTCCGCGAGCTGCTCAGCCGCGGCGAGCGCGGCGAGCGCGGTGGCGAGCTCCTGCCCGCGCGCCGCCGCCAGCCCCGATGTCGCCTCCTGGCCGGCACCGGCCTGCACCAGCAACTCGTCGGCCCAGGTGAGCTGCCACGCCAGGTCCGGGGCAAGCGGGCCGGCCGCCGCAGCGTCACTGGCCGCCGCAGTGTCGCCGGCCTCCCCAGTGTCGCCGGCCTCGCCCGGCACGGCGACCTCGGGCACCTGGGCGATCCTGGCCATCAGCTGGCGCACCGCCTCGCCGCCCGCCTCAACCTCGGCGGCGGTGGACCTGCGCTGGCCGGCCAGCCAGTCCTCGACGCCGCGGAACCGGTCGGTGCCGAACAGCTTTTGCAGCAGCGCCGCCCGCGCCTGCGCGTCGGCGTGCAGGAACTGCGCGAACTGCCCCTGCGGCAGCAGCACGACCTGGAAGAACTGCTCGGCCGACATGCCCATGTGCTGCTGGATCTCCGCGTCCGCCTCGCCGACCCGGGCGGACTTGCGTTCCCACCCGCCGGCCATCGCCTCATCCAGCACCACCGACGCCGGCTCCTTGGTGCGCCCGGCCCCGGACCGCTTGGGCCGCTCCTGCTCCGGGCGGCGGGTGATCCGCAGTCGCCGCCCGCCGATGGTCACCTCAAGCTCGACCTCGGTGCGCACGTCGGGCGCGGCGTGGTCCGAGCGCAGCCGCTTGGCGGTCCCCCGCATCCCCGGCACCCGCCCGTACAGGGCGAACGCGATCGCGTCGAGCAGCGTCGTCTTGCCGGCGCCGGTCTCCCCGTGCAGCAGGAAAAGCCCGTCGAGGTCGCTGAACCGGACTTCCTCGGCCCCGGCGAACGCGCCGAACGCCGTCACCCGCAGCCGGTGCGGCCGCATCAGGCGTCGCCCGCCCGGCCCGCCACCGCCGTGAACGCGGCGGTCAGCAGGTCCCTCTCGCCGACCGTGAGGCCGGTGTCGCGCACGTGCCTCACGAACTCGGCGGCCACGGTCAGGTCGTCGCGCCCGGCGACCCGCGCCCGGTAGGAGCGCTCGTCGCGGACGGCGCCCTCGGGCTCGAACGCCAGCGTCAGCACGTGCGGGAACCGCCGCCGCAGCCGGTCCATCGCCGCCTCTGGCCGCGCGAGGTCGGTGAGCGTCACCGCGAGGAAGTCCCCTTCCTGGCCGACGTAGCGGGCAGAGGCCAGCAGGTCGTCCAGGTGGCCGCGCAGCAAGCTCAGCCGCCGGTACACCGGAGCGGGGACGCGCTCCACCGCGAGCTTGCCGCCGTCGCCCAGCTCCACCAGCCAGGTTCCCTTCTTGTGGTGCGCCTCGGAGAACGAGTAGGGAAGCGGCGAGCCGCTGTAGCGCAGGTGGTCGGCGATCTTCTGCTGCCCGTGCAGGTGACCGAGCGCCGCGTAGCCGAACCCGTCGAACAGCGACGCCGGGACGTCCCCCACCCCGCCGACCCGGATGTCCCGCTCGGATTCGCTGGCCTGTCCCCCGGTCACCCAGCCATGGGCCAGCACCACCGTCCGGCTCATTCCCCTGGACGCGGCGTCGGACCGGGCCTGGGCGAGCGCCTCGCCGAGCACCGCCTGGTGGCTGCGGGGCGCCGCCGCCCCGGCCGCCGCGGGGGTCGTCTCCGGGCGGGCTGACTCCGCGCCGGCTGACTCCGCGCCGGCTGGCTCCGGGCGGGCTGACTCTAGGCGGGCTGACTCCGGGTTGGCGGGCTCCAGGTAGGGGATGCCGTAGACGGCGACCGTGCCGTAGTCGTCGGCGAGCAGCACCGGGTCGGCGCGGGAGGCCAGCCGGGTGCGCAGGTGCACCCCGGCGGCGTCGATGAGCGCGCTGCTGAACCCCAGCCGCCTCGCCGAGTCGTGGTTGCCGCTGATGAGGATCACCCTCGCGCCGGTCGCGCGCAGTCGCATCAGGGCGTCCTCGCACAGCGCGACGGCATCCAGCGGCGGGATCGCGCGATCGTAGACGTCACCGCAGACCAGTACGGCGTCGACCTTCTCCGCGCGGGTGATCTCGACGAGGTGATCAAGGAAGGCGGCCTGCGCCGCCCGGAGGTCAGCGCGGTGCAGCGAACGGCCCAGGTGCCAATCAGAGGTGTGCAGGAACCGCATGGCGAGACCATAGCGGTACCCACTGACATTTGAGCGCTTTCCGCGCCGCCACCGCTAAATGTCAGCCAGCTTCCCGTTGGCGAATAGCCCGAATTGCATCAATACTATATTCGAGTACTTACCACCTACGGGGGGTAACGGCGTGACCGCCACGGAACTGGCTCGTGGCGGGAGGCCAGCGACCCGGCACTTGCCGGGCGCGGGGGCCGCCGCCGCTAGCGAGGCCATCCGCCGCGACGGCCCCCGCGCGCTCGCCTCGAATGTCGGTGCCCCTCGTTAGGGTGGTGGCCGGGCCGGGATCGTTAACAGCGGAAATGAATGTGCGGGGGTGACTGTTACACGTCTCGGCGTTATGTAACGAGTGGCCAAGGCTCATCCTTCACGGGGACGGTGATTGACATCAGCATGCACACCAGCGGCGTGCGGGCAACTGAGCCTGGCGACGAGGCTGGCCCCGCCGACGGGCCGCCCGCCGGCGATCAGCACTCCAGCGAGCGGCACTGGGTGCGGCGGATGGTGCGGTACTGCTGGCGGCATCCGCGGGCGCTGCTCATCTCGCTGGGCGGGACGCTGCTGGCGACGTTCGCGTCGCTGACTATCCCGCTGCTGCAGCGGGACGTGATCGACAACGTGATCGTGACGCGCCGCGATTCGATCGCGCCCCTGGTGATCGGGCTGCTGATCGCGGCGGCGGCCAACTTCGGCGGGGTCTTCATGCGCCGGTTCTGGGGTGGCCGCATCGCGCTGGACGTGCAGCACGAGATGCGCACCGACCTGTTCGACTCCCTGTCGCGGCTAGATGGCGCCCGGCAAGACGAGATCCACACCGGCCAGCTGGTGGGCCGTTCGATCTCCGACCTCAACATGGTCCAGGGCATCTTGCAGATGGTGCCGCTGTCGCTGGGCAGCGTGGTGCTGTTCGTCTTCTCGCTGGTCATCATGGTCACGCTGTCGCCGCCGCTGACCCTGGTCGTGGTCGCCGTGGCGCCCGCCCTGTGGGTGATCGCCCGCGCGTCCCGCAAGAAGCTGTTCCCGGCCAGCTGGCACGCCCAGCAGCAGGTTGGCGAGGTCGCCGGGATCGTGGAGGAGGCCATCGGCGGGGTCCGGGTGATCAAGGGCTTCGGCCAGGAGGAGCAGGAGATGCGGCGGCTGGAGGCCGCCAGCGAGGGGCTGTTCGCCTCCCGGCTGCGCACCATCCGGCTGACCATGCGGTACGGTCCGGCGCTGACCGCGGTCCCGTTGCTGGGCATGCTCGGCGTGCTGGCCCTCGGCGGCTGGCTAGCGATCAACGGCCACGTGACGCTCGGCACCTTCCTGGCCTTCTCCTCCTACCTGGCCCAGCTCACCGGCCCGGTCCGGATGCTCACCGGCTTCGTGACCATGGGCCAGGAGGCCAGGGCCAGCGTCATCCGCGTCCTGGAGGTCATCGACTCCCGCCCGGTGATCACCGACAAGCCCGACGCGATCGAGTTGCCGCCCGACGCCAACGGGATTGACTTCGACGACGTGAAGTTCGGCTACGTTGCCTCCCAGCCGGTCCTGCGCGGCCTGTCACTGCGGGTCCAGCCGGGTGAGATCGTCGCCGTGATCGGCGCGTCGGGGTCCGGGAAGTCGACGCTGTCGCTGCTGCTCCCCCGGTTCTACGACGTGCGCAGCGGCGCCGTCCGGGTCGGCGGGCACGATGTGCGCGACGTGACGCAGGAGTCGCTGCGCCAGGCGATCGGCATGGTCATGGAGGACAGCTTCCTGTTCTCCGATACCGTCGCGGCCAACATCGCCTACGGCCGCCCCGGCGCGACGCACCCGCAGGTGGTCGCGGCCGCCCGGGCCGCCGAGGCCGACGAGTTCATCCGCGCGCTGCCCGACGGCTACGACACGGTCGTCGGCGAGCAGGGGCTGACGCTGTCGGGCGGGCAGCGCCAGCGGGTCGCGCTGGCCCGCGCGCTGATCACGAACCCGCGGCTGCTGCTGCTCGATGACGCGACCTCGGCGGTCGACCCGCGGATCGAGGCGGAGATCCACGCCACCTTGCACCGGGTCATGCAGGGGCGGACCACGCTGCTGATCGCCCACCGGCGGTCCACCCTGAACCTGGCCGACCGGATCGCGGTGCTCGACCGCGAAGGCCGGGTCGCCGACATCGGCACCCATGAGGAGCTCAGCCGCCGCTGCCCGCTGTACACCATGCTGATCTCCGGCCCCGGCGACGACGCCGAGGGCATCGACGCCGGGGACGTCCTGTCCCCGGCCGGGGTCGCGCAGGCCGCGCCGGCGGCCCTGGCCGGCGCGAACGGCGCGCACGGCGCCAACGGCAAGAGCGCCGCGAGCGAGCCGGCCGCCCGGTGGAACGGGGCGCGGGCGGCGACGTCCGCCGGCCGGGGCGGCCCCATGGACGGGATGATCGGCAGCATCCCGCCCAGCCCGGAACTGCTCGCGGCGGTGGAGGCGCTGCCGGCGGCCACCGCCAGGCCAGGGGTGGACATCACCCAGGCCCGGGCCGCCGACCGGCGCTTCACGCTGCGCAAGCTGCTGAAGCCGCTGCTGGTCGCGCTGGTCGCCGGGCTGATCCTCGATGGCCTGGACACCGCGGCGAACCTGGCGCTGCCGGCCCTGGTGCGCGGCGGCATCGACCACGGCGTGACGGGCAAGGCGCTGTCGGTGGTGCTGCTGATCACGCTGGCCGGGCTGGGCATCGTGGCCGCCGACTGGCTGGTCAACATGGCCTCGGCCCTGGTCGTGGGGCGCAACGGGGAGCGGCTGCTTTTCACCCTGCGGGTGAAGATCTTCGCCCAGCTGCAGCGGCTCGGGCTGGACTACTACGAGCGCGAGCTGTCGGGCCGGATCATGACCCGCATGACATCGGACGTGGACGCGCTGTCCACGTTCTTGCAGACCGGGCTGGTGACCATGATCAGCTCGCTCCTGACGTTCTTCGGCGTGCTGATCGCGATGCTGATCATCAACGTGCGGCTGGGGCTGTTCGTCTTGTCGATCATGCCGGTGCTGATCGTCGCCACCGTGATCTTCCGGGCCAAGGCCTCCCGCGCCTACAACGAGGCCCGGGATCGGGTGTCGGTCGTCAACGCCGACCTGGCCGAGAACGTGGCCGGGCTGCGGGTGACCCAGGCGTTCCGCCGGGAGGGCGAGAACCGGGCCCGCTTCGCCGACCGCTCGTCCTCCTACCGGGAGTCGCGGATGCGGGCGCAGAAGTACATCTCGCTGTACTTCCCGTTCGTGCAGACGCTGTCCACGGTGGCCGGCACGATAGTGCTCCTGCTCGCGGTGGGGCAGGTGCGCTCGGGGGCGCTGACCACCGGCGCGCTCATCGCCTACCTGCTGTACATCGACATGGTGTTCGCGCCGATCCAGCAGCTGTCGCAGGTGTTCGACGGCTACCAGCAGGCCGCGGTCGGGCTGTCGCGGATCGGTGAGCTGCTGCGGCTGACCACGTCGGTGCCGCCCGCGGACGCGCCCTCCCCGGTGCCCGCTGACGGGCTGTCCGGGCGGATCGAGCTGCGAGACGTGCGGTTCTGCTACGGGACCGGGCCGAACGTACTGTCGGGCGTGTCGTTCACCGTCGCGCCGGGCGAGACCGTGGCGCTGGTCGGGCAGACCGGGGCGGGCAAGTCCACCATCGTCAAGCTCATCGCCCGGTTCTACGACGTCACCGGCGGCGCGGTGCTGGTCGACGGGGTGGACGTGCGCGCGTATGACCTCACCGCCTACCGGCACCGGCTGGGCGTCGTGCCGCAAGAGTCCTACCTGTTCAGCGGGACGGTCGCCGACAACATCGCCTATACGCGGCCGTCGGCGACGCCCGCCGAGATCGCGGCGGCCGCGCGGGCGGTGGGCGCCGACGACATGATCGCCCGGCTGCCCGGCGGGTACGGCCACCTGGTCGGCGAGCGGGGCCGGAACCTGTCGGCCGGCCAGCGGCAACTCGTCGCGCTGGCCCGGGCGCAGCTGGCCGACCCCGACATCCTGCTGCTCGACGAGGCCACGGCGGCGCTCGACCTGGCCTCGGAGGCCCTGGTGACCCGGGCCACCCGGCAGCTGACCTCGTCGCGGACCACCATCGTGGTGGCCCACCGGCTGACCACGGCGGCCCGGGCCGACCGGATCGTCGTCATGGACCACGGCCAGGTCGCCGAAGTGGGCACCCACGACGAGCTGCTGGCGCACGGCGGGGTGTACGCGGGCCTGTGGGAGGCCTTCGTCGGCGACGCCGAGTACGCCGCCTGACGCCCCGCCCCGCGGGGGGCCCCGCTACTCCACCGCCGGCAAGGACGGTCCCTGCAGCAGGGCGCCGCCGTCGATGGGGTAGACGCCGCCGGTCATGAAGCTGCCCGCGTCGCTGGCCAGCAGCAGCGCCAGGCCGCGGATCTCCTTCGGGTCGCCCATCCGGCCCAGCGGGATGACGGAGTTCCAGCGGTCCTCGGCCGCGGCGCTCGTGGGGCCCTGGCCGCCGATGCTGGTCTTGAACGGGCCGGGCGAGATCGCGTTCACCCGCACGTTCCAGCGGGCCAGGTCGTGGGCGGCCTGCTTGACCAGGTTGATCACCCCGGCCTTGGCGATCGCGTAGGAGTACGGCACGAACGGGTCGTTGCGCATCCCGGCGGTCGACGCGGTCGCCACGATCGAGCCCGACCGCTGCCTCCTCATCTGCCGGGCCGCCGCGCGGAGCGTGTAGACGACGCCGTGCAGGTTCACGTCGATCAGGGCGTTGTAGTCGTCCAGGCCGAACTCATCGGCCACGCCCGAGGCCACCAGCGGCGGGGTGCCGCGCGCCACGCCGGCGTTGGCGAACGCGATGTCCAGGTGCCCGTGCTCAGCGACGATCTGGTCCGCGAGCGCGTCCACCGCCGCCCGGTCGGCGACGTCGAGGACCGCCGCCGACGCCGACCCCAGCTCGGCGGCGACCTTCTCCGCGCCGAACTGGTCCACGTCGGCCACGACCACGTGCGCCCCGGCGTCGGCCAGGATCGCCGCGAACGCGTGCCCAAGCCCGGACGCCGCGCCGGTGACCAGGGCGACCTTGCCCCGGACGCTGAACAGGTCCTCGATGACGGTCACGTGCTACCTCCCTTGCCCGCGGTCAGGCGGACCGCTTCTTCTTGAAGATGCGGTCGCGGTTGGCCTTCGGGATCGTGACCGCCGCGACCAGGGCGACGCCGTAGAAGATCTGCTGGTAGTAGCTCTGCGTGCCGAGCAGCTGCAGCCCGGCGGTGCCGGTGGCCAGGAAGTAGACCGCGATCAGGGCGCCGAGAGCGTTGATGCGGCCCGGCTTGATCTGGGTCGCCCCCAGGAAGACCGCCGCGAAGGCCGGGAGGATCAGCGTGCTGCCGGCCGGCGGGTCGACGGTCCCGTTGGTGGCCGCGTAGGCGATCCCCGCGATGCCGGCGATGCCCGCCCCGAGGATGAAGGCCCAGGCTCGCTGGCGGTTCACCCGCACGCCGGTCAGCCGGGCCACCTCGCGCGACTGCCCGATCACCAGTGCCTTCTGCCCGACCGGGGTGAAGCTGAGCACGTACCAGACGACGAGGAAGATGGCCAGGCCGTAGTAGAACTCCAGCGGGATCGACAGGAAGTCGTTGTTGAAGACCCAGTCCGACAGGCTCGTGGAGACGATCCCGACGCTGTTGTTCCCCGAGATGATGTAGATGACGCCCTGCACGATCGTCATCGTGCCGAGCGTCACGATGAACGGGTCGTTGTCGAAGTAGACCACGAAGAAGACGTTGACCAGGCCGACCACGAGCGCCGCGCCGATTCCGGCCAGGCACGCGAGGACCACGTTGGTCCCGTGCTGCACGTTGACCACGGCCAGGGTCATCGCGGACAGGCCCAGCGAGGAGCCGAGCGACAAGTCGACGAAGTCGCCCATGATTGTCGGCAGCAGCACGGCCATCACCAGGATGAACAGCACCGCCTGGGAGCCGAGGATGTTGGACAGGTTGCCGATCGACAAGAAGGTCGAGGGTATGTCTATCCCGAACGCGATGACCATGGCGGCGAACACGATGACGATCGTGTAGCGCGACAGCCCCAGGCGCCGCACCGCCGACCGCCTGGCCCGCTGCGGCGGCTCCTTCTGGCGGCCGGCTTCGGGCGGAGCGGCCGCTCCGTGCGGGGCGCTCATCTGGCCTCCCTGATCTGCCGCAACGCGGCGGTAGTGATTGCGTCGTCGCTCAGTCCTTCGCCGGTGAGCGTGGCGACCGGCCGTCCTTCCGACAAGACGATGACCCGGTCGCAGACTTCGGCGAGCTCACCGAAGTCCGTCGTCACCCACAGCACCGCCATCTGGCTCAAGGCGGCGGCCGACTTGACGAACCGGTAGATGTCCTTGCGGGCGCCGACGTCCACTCCCTGCGTCGGCTCGTGCAGCAGCAGCAGCCGCGGCCGGGCGATCAGCCACTTGGCCAGCAGGGCCTTCTGCTGGTTGCCACCGGAGAATGTCGCGGTGACGGCGTGCGCCTGCGGCGGCCGGATCTCGAACCGGGCGATGGCCTCGCGCGCCAGGCTCACCAGCTCGCCGCGGTGGAAGACGCCACCCCGGTAATGCTCGTCCTCCACGAGCATGACGATGTTCTCCCACAGTTCGAGCTGCTCGCCCAGCCCGAGCACGTGGCGGTCGGCGGGGACGAGGGCGATGCGCTCGCGCACGCTGCGCTGCGGGCTGAGCCCGCCGATGCTCAGCGCCTTTCCGCCCAGGCGCAGCGTGCCGCGGTCAGCCTGGCGCGCGCCGAACAGCAGGTACGGCAGGTCCTCGGCACCGGAGCCGATGAGGCCGGCCATGCCGAGGATCTCCCCGGCGCCGATCTCGAACGACAGCCCCGTCAGCCGCCCGTCGACCAGCTGCTCGATCGCGACGCTCTCACCCCCGAGCGGCGCGTCCCCGGGACCGGGCGAGATCACCGGGGCCAGCTTCGCCGCCGCCCGCGCCTCCTCCGCCGGGGCGCTGGCGGCCGACCGCGCCGACGTGCCGACGATGAGGTCGACCAGCGCGGCCTCGTCGTAGCCGCCCGCGGCCACGTCGGCGACGACCCGGCCGTCGCGCAGCACGACGACCCGGTCGGTGATCGAGCGGACGGCGACCAGGTCGTGCGAGATGAACAGCACGCCCGCCCCCTCCGCCACGACCGCCCGGATGACGTCGAACAGGTGCTCGACGTCCTCCTCGGGCAGGAACACGGTCGGCTCATCCAAGACGAGCACCGAGTGCTTGTGGCCGCTGCGCGTGCGGTACCGGCGCAGGTCCTCGGCGGCCCGGACGATCGCGAGCCGCGCCTGGTCGACCGGCGCCAGCTGGCCGGTGTGCTGGTCAAGGTCGAGCCGGACATCGTAGCGGTCCAGGACGGCCGCGGCCCTCTTGTGCTCCCGCAGCCAGTTGATCGGGGACCACGCCCGCGCGCCGCCGGTGATCCGCTGGCCGAGCGTCAGGTTCTCAAGGACGGTCAGCCCGCCCGCCAGCGCCAGGTTCTGGTACACGAAGCTGAGCCCGATCTCGCTGGCCTGGCCGGGGGCCAGCGGCAGCGGGACCTCCTCGCCGCTAACGAACAGGCGGCCGCCGGGCTCGGGGTCGTGCACTCCGGACAGCACCTTCACCAGCGTCGACTTGCCCGAGCCGTTCTGCCCGACGAGCCCGACCACCTCGCCCTGGCCGATCCGGAGGTCCACGCCGTCCAGCGCCTGGTTGCTGCCGAAATCCTTGGAAATATTGCGCAGCTCGACCGCCGGGGGGGCGGATGCCTGCTCACCGACAGACAAGCCATCGCTCCTTTCCTGCTACGGGGGAAGCCCTGCGGGGCGGGGCACGCGCCCCGCCCCGCGGGCTTGGTCAACAACGCCGCACACCAGGCAGCGCTTGGTCAACAACGCCGCACACCAGGCGAGGCCGACCGGTCAGACCTTGCCGACCATCGCGCCGTTGAGCGTGGCGGCCGCGGTCAGCGCGCTGCCCGACAGCGCCGGCAGCCCGAGCAGGTCGCGGAAGCCGTTGACCCAGTCCGTTCCCCACCCGCCGGTGGTGAGGACGTCGACCGCGTTGTCCGGGGTGACGATCCGGTTCGGGCCGATGGCCTTGTCGTAGGGGATGGGATCCTGCTTCCCAAGCCCGCGGGCGGCCTGCAGGAACATCAGGTAGCCGGTCCACGGCGGGTAGCCGCCGATGTCGCTTTGGATGATGCTCTTGCCCGGGTCGGCGGTCTGCAGCTTGACGAACGGCGTGCCGCCGCCGAACGCGAGGTACGTCTTCACGCTGCCGCTCTTGTGCGCGGCCTGGATGCCCGCGAGCAGGTAGGTCAGCATGCCCGCGTAGAACGGGAAGATGACGGTCGTGTCCGGGTTCTGCAGCAGCGCGGACGTCGTGGCGCTCGCGATCTGGTTAGTCCAGTCCGGCACCTCGACGTTCACGTCGGTCACGGTGCAGGCGGGGCAGGTGGCCGTCAGCTCCGCGCGCAGCGCGTCTTCCATGGTCTTGGTAGCCGGGGTCGCCTTGGAGACGACCGCGATGGCCTTGAACGGCTGGCCCTGGTGCTGGACGACCGCCTGGTCGGCGGCGAGCTTGGCGTCCAGCGCATAGGTGTCGACGTTGTTGTAGGTGATGTTGGCCGCCGCGGCCTCCGCCTGGGTCGCCCCGTAGCTGGACACGACGATCCCGGCCGCGATCGCCTGCTTGATCGCGGGCGCGCTGGTCGACGGGTCCATGGCGCACCCCATCGCGATCGCGTCGTAGTGCTGGTGGATCGCGTTCTCGATGGCGGTGTTGTGCTCGGCGGTCGTGCCGTTGTTGGCGAAGATCGTCGGCTGCATGCCGAGCGCGGTGGCGATTGACGCGACCGCCTGGGCGATCTCGGTGCACGCGGCCAGCGCGCTGACGCCCGGGATGATCATGATCTTCTTGCCGCGCAGGTTGGAGGTGTTCGCTACCTTGTCGCCGTAGTTGGCCGCGTAGTCGCTGAAGCTCGGCACCTGCGCGGCCTTGTTCACCGCGTCAGACAGCGCGGACAGGTCCGCGCTGCCCGAAGACGACGCCGAGCCGCCTGATGACCCCGAGGCCGCCGGGGCAGAACTGGCCGGAGAGGAACCGGAACTGGAGTTGCTCGATGAGCAGGCCGCGAGCATGAGCGCGGCCGCGGTTATCGCCAGCGCGGACGCGATGCGCCTCGCGCGCGGGATGCGGGACGCGCCGCGCGCGCCTCCGCCAAGGCTGGAGCCGTGTCTATAGCTGATCATGCACCCTCGCAGACTGCTTGATGCTCGCACCCCGCCAGCCTGGGCCGGCGCCGGTGCCGCCTGATAGCCATCAAGCTGGTGCCGGCAGCCAGATATGTCAATTGTGGCTCACCCCAAAAATGGGCTGCAACGATCACGATTTCGTCAATATCAACGAAGCGGATTCGCGTCATCACCCAGGTCTATCAGGTAACCGGATATCTGTGGCCAGGGACAGTGGCGGGCCGCGGGAACCCGCCGGCCGGCACATTGTCAGCTCCCAGGAGCCGATTTACGCTGGCGCTGTGCTCAACGACACCAAGCCCAGTGCGGCCGTCTTGGAACGCGGGCGCCACGCGACGGACGCGGAGCTGGCCCGCAAGGCGGACTGGATCCGGCTGAAGACGATCGAGCTGGTCGGGCAGGCGGGCCTCGGCCACTACTCGTCCACCTTCTCCTGCGCCGAGATCGTGGCGACGCTCTACTACCACGTACTGCGGCTGGATCCCGGCTCCCCCGGCTGGGCCGACCGGGACCGCTTCCTGCTCGGCAAGGGGCACGTCGCCACCGGGCTGTGGCCCGTCCTGGCGGACCTGGGCTACTACCCGCCGGACTGGCTGGGGCAGTTCGGCAAGGTCGGCTCGCCGCTGAACGACCACCCGAACATGAAGCTCGCTCCGGGCGTCGACTTCTCGTCGGGGTCGCTGGGGCACAACCTGTCGGTCGGGGCCGGGATGGCCATGGCCGGCCGGATCGCCCGCCGCGACTACCGGACGTTCGTGCTGACCGGCGACGGCGAGCTGCAGGAAGGGCAGGTGTGGGAGGCCGCGATGGCCGCCTCGCACTACAAGCTCGGCAACCTCGTCGCGATCATCGACGCCAACGGGTTCTCCGGCTCCGGGCCCACCTCCGAGGCGATGAACATCGAGCCGCTGGGCGCGCGGTTCGCCGCGTTCGGCTGGCAGGTCAAGGAGATCAACGGCCACGACATCCCCACGCTGCGCGCCACGTTCGCCAGCCTGCCGGACCCGGTCACCGGCAAGCAGCCGGTCGTGATCATCGCCCGCACTAACAAGGGCCACGGGCTGGAGATGTTCGAGAAGCAGCCGCAAGCCTGGCACCTCGGCCTGCTCACCGACGAGCAGCGAACCGACGCCGTCGCCGAGATCACCGCGCGGATGGAGCTGGCCGAATGACCGAGACGCACATCCCCGCGCAGCATCCCCAAGACCCGGCCCCCGCCCCGAAGATGGTCGACGTCTTCTCCGACATCGAGCGGGAGACCGCGTTCAAGGTCAACCCGGCCGGGTTCGCGGTCACCGAGCTGGCCGCCGCCGACGACCGCATCCTCACGCTGACCGCGGACCTGGCCAACACGCTGGCGGAGTTCCGGGAGAAGTTCCCCGAGCGCTACATCGAGCTGGGCATCGCCGAGACCAACTCGGTGTCGTTCGCGGCGGGCCTGGCCGCCTGCGGGTACGTGCCCTACATCTACTCGATGGCGCCGTTCGGGGTGCTGAAGACCGCCGAGCAGCTGCGCACCGACGTGGACTACAACCACCTGCCGGTCCGGCTGGTCGGGCGGCTGTCGGGCCTGGCGATGGGCTACTTCGGCACCAGCCACTACGCGGTCGAGGACATCGCGATCGCCCGCACGCTGAACAACACGCTGGTCATCGCGCCCGCCGACGCCGCCTCCACGGTCGCCTTGATGAAGCTGGTGGCGACCACCGACGCGCCGGCCTACATCCGGATCGCCGAGGCGCCCGAGCAGGTCTACGCTGTGCCCCCTGACGACATCGCGCCGCGCTTCGAGATCGGCAAGTGGCCCCGGCTGGCCACCGGCGGGCACCTGACGATCGCCGCCCACGGCAGGGGCGTCGGGCTGGCCGTGCAGGCCGCGCGGCTGCTGGCGCAGCGCGACGGGATCGAGGCGGATGTCTTCGACGCCGCCTTCCTGCGGCCATTCGACGAGGCCGCCCTGGCGCAAAGCGCGGCCAAGACCGGCAAGGTGCTCACCGTCGAGGACCACAGCGTGGTCGGCGGCCTGGGGTCGATCGTCGCCGAGACGGTGGCCCGCCACCGGCTGAGCGCCGACCTTGGCCAGGTGGCGCTGCCCGCCGTGGACCTGGAGGTCGGCGTGCCCGCCGAGCTGTACGAGCACTACGGCCTCACCGTCGCCGGCGTCGCCGCCAAGGCCCGCGACCTCGTCAGGGGAGGACCAGCGTCATGAGCGAAACCCGGGAGCGGCTGCTCGACCCCACTGGCGAGAGCGACCTGGCCACCGACACCCAGCTCCGTCCCCGGCTGAGGTCCCTGCGGGGCCTGCGGGTCGCCCTTCTGGAGAACACGAAGCCGAACGGAGCGGTGCTGCTGCAGCATGTCGGACGCGAGCTGCAGGAGAACTACGGGGTCCGCGAGGTCCGGATGTTCCGCAAGGG
>JAICUO010000477.1 GCA_025935815.1 Streptosporangiaceae bacterium | reverse complement strand
TGCTTGATGAGCCCGCCGAGCGTGAGCTCGCTGACCGTGGTCCGCTGCCGGGCCTGGTCATCGGTGATGTCGCGGGTGGTGAACCGCAGGAAGTGCCGGGCCTTCGCCAGCGCCGCCAGCAGGTCCGCGCGCTCGCCGCCGATCGTCGTCATGTCACTAGAGGTCATGAGCTTGCCTTTCCGGTGCTGTGCTTGCCAGGTGCTGTGCTTGCCAGGTGCAGTGCTTGCCAGGTGCAGTGCTTGCCAAGGGCAGTGCCCAAAACTGCCGGTCAGGAACTACACTAGAGGCTATAGCGGTCAGTTTCTGTCCGCTATAGAGGGGACAGTTGAAACATGGCGAACACCAGCTCCCGAACCCTCCGGCTGCTGTCCCTGCTGCAGAATCACCGGTACTGGCCGGGTCCGGAGCTGGCCGAGCGGCTCGAGGTCTCGCTGCGCACGCTGCGCCGGGACGTGGACCGGCTGCGCGAGCTCGGCTACCCCGTCGAGGCTCACCGGGGCGTGGACGGCGGGTACCAGCTGGCCGCCGGGGCCGCGTTGCCGCCACTGGTCGTCGATGACGAGGAGGCCGTCGCCCTCGCGGTCGGATTGCGCCTGGCCGCGCAGGGGGCGTTCCGGCCCGACGGCGCGGCGGAGGCGACGATCGCGGAGGCCTCGGCGCGGGCGCTGGCCAAGGTGACCCAGGTGATGCCGCCCCGGCTGCGCCGCCAGGTCGAGGCGGTGGCGACCATGACCGAGTCCGCTACCTGGGAGAGCGTGCAGGCGAGGACCGCCACCGCCATCGACCCGGAGGTGCTCACCCGCGCCGCGCTCGCCTGCCGCGACGCCGAGCGGATCCGCTTCGGCTACGTCGCCGCCAATGGCGAGCAGTCCAGCAGGCACGTCGAGCCGCACCGGCTGGTCGCCCTGGACCGGCGCTGGTACCTGGTCGGCTACGACCTGGACCGGCAGGACTGGCGCAGCTTCCGGCTCGACCGCGTGCGATCAGCGCCCGTCACGCCGACGGGCGCCCGGTTCCGCCCCCGCCCGATCCCCGGCGGCGACGCCGCCGCGTTCGTCCGGGCGGGCGCCTCCGCCGGGCCGGCCGGGCAGGAGGTCATCGCCATCGTCGAGGCGCCGGCCGCCGCGGTCCGGGAGCGGATCGGCCCGTGGTCCGCTATCGACGAGATGGGCCCTGGCCGCTGCCGGGTCACGATGACGCCGCCGGCGAACTCCCCCTGGGCGATCATCGCCCTCGGCGTCGTCGGCGCGGACTTCCAGGTCATCTCGCCCCCCGAGGTAGCCGACCGCGTCCGGGAGTGGGGAGCCCGGTTCACCCGGGCGACCAGCGGTGGTGAGCGGCCGGCGCCAGCGAGCCAGTAGATCGCGTAAGGTCTGCCCATCATGAACCTGGACCTTGCGGCGGCGCGCGAGCGCACCCTCCCGGACGTGCTGCCACCCGGTGGAGAGCGCTTTGACGTGCTCTTCTGCGGGATCAATCCGGGCCTGTACTCCGCCGCGACCGGATGGCACTTCGCCCGCCCCGGCAACCGGTTCTGGCCGGCGCTGCACGCCTCCGGCTTCACTCCCAGGCTGCTCGCGCCGAGCGAGCAGCAGGAGATCACCCGCTATGGCCTGGGAATCACCAACGTCGCGCCGCGCGCCACCGCCCAGGCCGCCGAGCTCACCGCCGACGAGCTGCGCCAGGGAGCCGCGCACCTGGCCGATCTCGCCGAACGCCGCCGCCCGGGGCTGGTGGCGATCGCAGGGGTGACCGCCTACCGCGCCGCCTTCGCCCGCCCTAAGGCGACCATGGGGCCCCAGGCCGACCGCATCGGCCCCGCGGCCGTGTGGATCCTCCCCAACCCCAGCGGCCTCAACGCCTCCTGGACCCTGCCCCGCCTCACCGAGGCTTTCCGCGAGCTCCGCCTGGCAGTAGGTGAACGATAGGGGTGTGACCGATCAGGCCAGCGATGCCGACTTACAAGCCCGTGATAGGCCAATTGATCGTCTCGGGGGCGACCAGCGGGGTGCCGACCTCCACCTGGAGGTTCTCGCGTGACCCGAGCGGCACGTCGCGAGGGTTGCCCGTGAACACCTGCCCGTTCACGATCACGGTGACCTTCCCGTGCGCCGGGCCCACCTGGCCGGGCCCTAGCGGCTGGCCCCACTCGGCGAAGAAGTCGCCGAGCGTGAAGGTCCGCTTCACGGGCGACTCGATGTGGATGACGCCGTCGGCCGCGTGAGTGTGCAGCCAGTAGAAGCAGGCGCCGGACTCGGCGAACGTCCCCGTGCCGCCCTGCGCGACTACCGCGCTGGGGATGCCAATAGCGGCTGGCACCTGCCGTTGCTGGCCGTTCACGAAGATCGTCAGGTGCGTGTGCACGTGGAACAGCGTCTGCTCGCTGGTGTTGCAGCTAATCCCGTTGATGGCCTGCCCGGCGGTCGCGGGCGAGGTGCCCGCGAGCGCCTGCGCGCCGGGAACGGGCACCTTCTCCGGCCCGAGCGGGCCGGGGGCGGGCGACGCCTTCAGGTCCCCGAGCGTGGATAGCGCCGCGTAGGAGGCCGAGGCGGCCGAGGCGGTACCGCCGCCGGACACGGCGATCCCGATCCCGGTCCCCGCGCCCGCGAGCACCAGGGCCGCGCCGCCCCACGCCGCGAGCCGCCGCCGCCTGCGCCGCGCCTCCCGTTGCCTGGCCTGCTCGATCGCGCGCCGCCTGCTCTCCCGCGAGCTTCGTCCGGACACGGGCACTCCATTCATCACCATCTACGAGCCAACTACGTACGATCTACGTACGTAGATAGTAACAAGTAGGATTGGCGCGGACGACAGGAAGATCGGGTGGTGCGCATGCGGGGGTTCGGCGAGCTTGAGGCGGTCGTCATGGACCGGGTCTGGGACCACGACGGCCCGGTAACCGTCCGCGACCTGTTCGACGAGCTGCGGGAGGCCCGGCCGATCGCCTACACGACGGTCATGTCGACCATGGACAACCTGCACCGCAAGGGCTGGCTGGCCCGGGAGCGGGACGGCAAGGCCTACCGTTACACGGCGGTCGCCAGCCGCGAGGAGTACAGCGCCCGGCTGATGCGCGAGGCCCTCGCCGAGGCCGGCGACGCCGAGGCGGTGCTCAGTCACTTCGTCGCGTCGATGGACGGCGATCAGGCCGAGGCGCTGCGCGCGGTCTTGGACAAGTTCGCCGGCGGGCGGCCGTCATGACGGCCGCGCTCGTCCTGCTTGGCTACGCGGCCGTGGCCGCGTGGTGTGGTCCCGTGCTGCTGGCCCCGCTGACCAGCGGCGGCACGAGCGTGCGGCCCGGCCTGGCCGCGTGGCTGAGCGCGATGGCCAGCGCCCTGCTGTCAGCCGCGCTCAGCATGGCCTTCACGATCCAGGTGGCCGTGGCCAACTGGCCGGCCCTCACCCAGGCGTTGTGCCGCGAGGTAGCGGGCAAGATGTGCACCCCGCAGGTGTACCAGAGCGCCCTGTACCCGGCGGGAGTGGCGATCGCGGCCGTCGCGGTGGTGCTCGCCGCCCTGCTCGCGCTATGGCGCTATGGTCGGCGCACCCAGCGGGCGGTGGCGAGGACCCGGCTGCACGCGCGGACCGCGCTGCTGGCCGGCCGGGCCCTCCCGGGCACCGGCGCGGTCGTCCTCAACGACCCCCGCCCCGCCGCGTACTGCGTGGCGGGCCGGCCGGCGGCGATCGTGGTCACCAGCGGCGCGCTCGCCGTCCTGGACCAGCCGCAGCTCGGCGCGGTCCTCGCGCACGAGCGCGCCCACCTGGCCGGGCGCCACCACCTGCTCGCCACGGTTACCCGGGGCCTGTCGGCGGCGTTCCCCCGGGTGCCGTTGTTCGCCGAGGGCACCGGGCAGGTCTCCCGCCTCGCCGAACTGGCCGCCGATGACGCCGCGGCCCGCGCGGCGGGACGCTGGGCCCTGGTCACCGCGCTCCTGGCCATCGCCACCGGCATGGCGGTCCCCGGCACCACAGTCCCCGGCACCGCGCTGGCGGCCGCCGCCTTCGCCGTGCCGGCCCGCGTCGAAAGGCTGCTGAGCCCGCCGGGGCGAGGCACGGTGGCCGTGTCCGGCCTGGCGCTCGGGCTCGTGTCCGGCGTCCTCATCCTCCTGCCGGTCCTGCTGGCGGCGGTGGCCCGAGCATAGGGCCTGGCCGCGCGCCATCGAGGGTCAGGATTGACGGTGACCGAGGTGTCGCTACTGCTGGTCCCCGCGTCCTGAGCCTCGCGAACAATAGGGCCATGCGAGAGGTGAAGGCGCCGGCCCGGCCCGGCCTGGAGCGGCGGGTCTTCCTGGCCGGGAGCATTGAGATGGGGCTGGCCGAGCTGTGGCAAGAGCGCGTCGTGCGCGCCCTGTCGCGCGGCGGTGACGTGATCTTCCTCAACCCGCGCCGCGACGACTGGGACGACAGCTGGGATCAGGCGGCCGACAACCCGCGGTTCTTCGAGCAAGTCAGCTGGGAGCTGGACATGCTGGAGGCGGCCGACATCGTGGTCATGTACCTGGCGCCGGACACCCGGTCACCGGTCAGCCTCCTCGAGCTGGGCCTGTACGCCCGCTCCGGCAAGCTGCGGGTCTGCTGCCCGCGAGGGTTCTGGCGCCGGGGCAACGTGGAGATGGTGTGCCAGCGCTTCCGCATACCGCTGTACGAGAGCCTGGAAGAACTGACCGAAGGGCTGCGCGCCAGCCTGTGAGCGCTAGCCCGCCCCCGTTAGCCCGCGCCGCGCGCGGGCGGGACCCGCTCGGCTTCCGGCGGCGGGCCAGGGGGCGTGCCGTCGCCGAACGGACGGCCGCCCAGCTCCTGGCGATGGTGCGGGGCCAGCCAGCCGGACGGGTCGGGCCCGGCGGGGACGATCTGGGTCGGGTTCAGGCCGGTGTGCACGCGGTAGTAGTGCTGCTTCGCCTGGACGAAGTCGATCGTGTCGCCGAAGCCGGGCGTCTGCCACAGGTCCCGGGCGTAGGCCCACAGCACCGGCATCTCCGATAGCTTGGCGCGGTTGCACTTGAAATGGCCGTGGTAGACCGCGTCGAAGCGAGCCAGCGTCGGCCACAGCCGCACGTCCGCCTCGGTGATGGAGTCGCCCACCAGGTACCGCTGGCCGCGAAGCCGTGCCGACAGCCAGTCCAGGCGCGCGAACAGCTTCTCGTAGGCGGCCTCGTACGCCTGCTGGCTGGCGGCGAACCCGCATCGGTACACGCCGTTGTTCACGTCCTCGTAGACCAGGGCGCTGACCGCCTCGATCTCATCGCGCAGCGCCGCGGGGTACAAGTCGGGCGCGCCGGGCCGGTGGTAGGCGGTCCACTCATGCTCCAGGTCCAGCGTGATGTGGCTGAAGTGCGAGGTCACCACCGCGCCGGTCGGGATGTCCACGATCGCGGGCACGGTGACGCCGCGGTCGTAGCCGGGCACCGCCTTCTCGTAGCAGTCGCGCAGGTAGTGCACGCCGAGCACCGGGTCGAGGCCGTCCGGGTCGAGGTCGAAGGTCCAGCTCCGCCAGTCATGCTCCGGCCCGCAGATCCCCATCGACAGCACCGGCTCCAGCCCCAGGAGCCGCCGGACGATGATCGTCCGGTTCGCCCACGGGCAGCCGCGCGCCACCACTAGCCGGTACCGTCCCGGCTCGGCCGGCCATCCGCCGCGCCCGTCGGCCGTGATCCGCGCATCCAGGTATGTCGTGTCGCGCACGAACTCGCCGGCCTTGCTCACGTTCGTACGCTACCCAGCACGGCGGCCCGCCTCACCCGAGCACGGCACAATGAGACGAACAACGGTCATCCGGTTCAGCAAGGGCGGCCCGCGCCCGCGCGTTCGCGAGACGGGCGCGCTGCGATCGCGGGGGGTCAGCCACCCGGGGTGGCAGGAAAGGTGGGGTATAGGTCATTGCTGTCATGCGCCGCGCGCGGCACGCTGGAGACATGCGCACGGTGCTGATCATCTTGTTCGACGGTGTCCAGAGCCTCGACGTGACGGGGCCGCTGGAGGCGTTCGCGCACGCCACTGCGGCCGATGAGGGGCCGGCGTACGACGTCCGCACGGCTGGCCTGGGCGGCGGCGCGGTCCGCGCGTCCAGCGGGCTGCGCATGCTCCCCGACGCGGACCTGCGCGACCTGGCCGGCCAGCCCGCGGCGCCGGACCTGCTGATCGTGCCGGGCGGCCACGGTGCCCGGCACGGCGACCCGGAACTGGTCGCCTGGCTGCGTGAGCGGGCCGGGCGGGCCCGGCGGCTGGCCTCGGTCTGCACGGGGGCG
>JAICUO010000567.1 GCA_025935815.1 Streptosporangiaceae bacterium | reverse complement strand
CCAAGGTCGATGGCCAGCCCGCGACCAGCAACGTCCAGTTGCAGGAGCTGACGCTGACCAAGAGCCCGGGCGACAGGGTGACGCTCGACTACGTCAGGGACGGCCATTCGGCCAGCACCACCGTCACGCTGGAAGCCCAGCCCTAATCCCTGGGGGGTACACGCCAGCCCCCAGACCCCCCGGACCCGTGCAGCCTCCGCTGGCGTGTATGTCCAGGTCAATCTGGAGCTAGCGCGCCGAGCTCGGCGGAACGGGCTGCGGACCAGCCGGGGGGCGGGACGATGCTGGCCCAGGAGGACGCGCCCTGGAACATGCCGTAGGTGTGGCCGTGACCGGGGGGCACCGCCGTGGCCAGGGCGAGGTCGGCCGCGACCTGCCAGAACGTCACGAGCGGGTACCAGTGCATGGCCGACGACACGTCGGGGGCGTGGGTCTCGCGAAGCCAGTCCGGCTGGTGGAAGGCCAGCTGCCAGGACCACCAGACGATCGGGTCGGAGGCGTTCTGCAGGTACAGGACCCGGGGCGGCTCCCAGCCGGGGGCGGCGGCCTCGGTGGCGGGCGCGGAGGCGAAGCGCACCGCCTGGCCGCCCTGGTACACCGGGCGCCACTGCGGGCTGCCCGGGTCCCGTCCGGCGGTGAACCGGCTCCACAAGGTGTTGCTGTTGGTCGGGCCGACCCAGAGCACCCCGGAGGTGCGGTCGCGGATGTCCTCGGTGCCGCTGAAGGCGGCCTCGCCGCCGAACGAGCCGAGGCTCTCGCCGAAGACCACGAGCGCGGGCCGGCTGGCGGCGGGCAACTGGTGCCACTTGTCGTAGACGGCGTCGAAGAGATCCCGGCCGGCGTCCTGGGCCGGGGCCTTGTCGGCCACGAACGAGATCCAGCTGGGCAGGAAGGAGTACTGGATGGCGACGACCGCGGTGTCGCCGTCGTACAGGTACTCAAGGGGGTCGATCATGGCGGGGTTGAGCCAGCCGGTGCCGGTCGTGGTGGCGACGACGAGGACCTTCCGGCTGAAGGCGCCGGTCCGCTCCAGTTCCCTGACCGCCAGCGCCGACTCAGCCTGCGGCGAGGTCGCCGACCGAAGCCCGACGTACACCCGGATCGGCTCCTTCGCGGGCGTCCCGGTGAACTTGCTGATCTCCGCCTCGGTCGGGCCGGTGTCGACGAACGTGCGGCCCTGCCGTCCGAGCGTCGGCCACGGCACGAGCGACTCCGGGCTGCCGGAGCGCGACGTGGTCACCGGCTCGAAGATCCCGGCGGCGGTCCCGTCGTCGACGCCGCTGAAGACGGAGTTAGCCGTCGCGATGGCGACGCGCGGCAGCACGCCCGTCGCCAGGAAGCCGAGCAGCAGGATAACCACCAGCACGGCGAGCGCGGTGGCCGCGCGGTGCGGCAGGAACCGCCGCAGCGGCCGGGCGGTCACCCGGACCAGCGCCCCGATGCCCCGCACGAGCGCGATCAGCGCCGCCGCGATCAGGATCGACCCGATGACGACGAGGATGTACCGCGCCTCGCTGGGCTGGCTGGCGTCCACCAACTGGCGGATGTCGTGCTGCCACTGCGCCCCGAGCAGGCCGAACAGCGGGACCAGCACGGCCGCGGCGGCGGCCAGCGCCCAGCGGCCGGCGCCGCGCGCGGCGGGCCCCGGCGACCAGGGCACCAGCGACCTCAGCAGCCACCCGACCAGGACCCCGACGGCGTACCCGATCACCGTGGTGATCCCGGACATCACCGCCTGCAGGAACCACGCGCGCGGCAGGAGCGACGGCGTCAGCGACAGGCAATAGCAGATGAGCGCCCCGGTCAGGCCGGCCATGCTGAACCGGGCGAGGTAGCGCCGGGTGCGCGGGAAGGACCACCGGCCCGGCTTGGCGGCGGGCTGCGGCCCCGCGTTCTCGGGCGGCTCGACACTCGGTCCGGCCGGCCCGGCGGGCTGGGTACCCCGGCCGGCCGGCTCCGCCGGGCTCCCGGGACCGGCGGTCATGACGTCCCCCCGGCCCACGCAGTACCCCAAGCCCACACGGCGGCGGAGGCCAGCAGGCTCAGCCCGTTCACGGCCCAGTGCAAGCTGGCCGGGGCGAGCAGCGAGCCGCTGCGGCGGCGCAGCTCGCAGAGCACCACGCCGGACAGCGCGGTGAAGGCGACGGTCGTGAGCACCGCGGTGGCCTGCGCGGACCGGCCCCGGCCGACCACGCTGGCGACCGCCTCGTTGCTGGCGGCCAGGCCAAGCGACGGCAGCACATGCCACAAGCCGAACAGCGCCGATGAGATGGCGGTGGCCGCCCCGGTCCCCCACAGGCGCCGCAGCAGGCCCCACAGCACGCCGCGGAAGGCTACCTCCTCGACCAGCACCGTGCCGACGGGGATGAGCACCATGGCGTGCAGCAGCGCCTCTCCCCAGGCCAGGTGATAGCGCGTGTCGCGGAACGCCTCCCGGGTCAGCGGGAGCAGTGCGCCGACCGCCAGGACCAGCGCCCCAATGCCGATGATGACCGCCGCCCACGTCAGCCCCCGTCGCCAGGTCCCCGGGCCCAGGCCAAGCTCCGCCCAGCTCAGCCCGGCCAGCCGGGCGATGCCCAGCAGCACCACCGCGCACGCCGGCCCCACGGCCAGTTCCGCGTGCGCGACCCGGACGTCGACCACGTTGACGAGCGCCAAGATGGCGAGCACGACGACGACCGCGGGTCCCGGGGAAATCCGGAACGCTCTCGTCATGCCTGCTCCCCCCCGCCGCCTCCGCGTCCATTACAGCTGGCCAGCCGTTCGAGCAGATCACCCTTCAGGTATGAGGCGGCCCCGATCCCCCCGACATAGGTTCGACGCCCACTGGCTCGCCCAAGCCGGCCGCGGGGGTCACCGGCTCTCGGCGTGGACGGTGGCGCCCACCCGCGCGGCCGTCTCCCGCAGCCAGCGGTGACCCGCGTCGTGGGTGTGGACCGGATGCCACCACATCGCCTCGTGCACCGGCACCGCCGCGAACGGGCACTCCATGACGCGGATGCCGCTGTCGCGGCCGAGCCGCGCGGCGAGCAGCGCGTGCACCATGGCGATCCGGCGGGTGCCGGCGACCATGGCCGGAAGCAGCTGGAAGCTGTCCACGGACACCTGGACCCGCGGCTCGACGCCCAGCATGCTCAGCTGCCGCCCTACGGTGGCGTCGTGGACCCGCTGGTAGGCCGCCCACGGCAGCTCGGCTAGCTGGGCGAGCGTGAGCCCCTCCCCCACCTCGGGGTTATCGCGGGCCACCACGCACACCCAGCGGTCCCGGTACAGCTCGACGGCCGGCAGGTCACTGATAACGCCGTGGGTCATGAGCAGGCCGTCAACGGTGCTCAGCATCCCCGCCGGATCCTGGGTGATCTGCGCTGGCACCTGCCGGAAGGTGAGCCGGACGGCCGGGGCTTGCTCGTGGATGGCCTTGGCGAGCTTGGCGCCGAAGACCGCGACGGCGTAGTCGGAGGCGAGGAAGGTGAACTCCCGCTCCTCCCGCGCGGCATCGAACCGCGCCTGGCTGGCGAAGACGCGCTCCAGCAGGTCGCAGGCCGCCCGGGCGCGGTCGAGAAGGACGGCGCCCAGCGCCGTCAGCTCATAGCTGGTCCCCGCGCGCGACAGCAGCTCGTCGCCGAAATGGCGGCGCAGCCGGGCCAGCGCCGCGCTCATCGCGGGCTGGCTGAGGCCGACCCGCTGGCCGGCCCGGGTAACGTTGCGCTCCTCGAGCAGGGCGCGCAGCGCCACCACGAGGTTCATGTCCAGTCCGGCGAGATTCACGACGCACCCCATCCATGCCGTGGATCGACTCCATATGAGGAATCGATTTCCTAGATCATCACGGTGACCCGCATAGTAGTCGCACCGAACCTGCAGGAGGGGCACGTGCCAGCCGTCAGCAACGTCCTCGTGGCCGGGGCCGGCCTGGCCGGCGCCGCGATCGCCACCCACCTCGCCGCCGCGGGCGTCGCGGTCGACCTGATCGACATCAAGGAGACCGCCACCGCGCTCGGATCCGGCATCACCTTGCAGGGCAACGCGCTGCGCGAGCTGCGCAGCCTCGGCGTCTGGGAGCAGGTGCGCGCGCAGGGCTACGGCTTCAACAGCGTAGGATTCCGCGCGCCCGACGCGGCCGGCACGCTGCTCGTCGAGGTACCCGACGCGCGCAGCGGCGGCCTCGACCTCCCGGCCACCGCTGGCATGCCGCGGCCCGCGCTGGCTCGCATCCTGGTGGACCGGGCCGCGCAGGCGGGCGCCCGGGTCCGGCTGGGCACGTCCTACACCGAGCTGAGCCAGGACGCGGCCGGGGTCACGGTGACCTTCGCCGACGGCTCGGCCGGCCGCTATGACCTCGTCGTGGCGGCGGACGGCATCCGGTCGCCGACGCGCCGCCTGCTGGGCATCACCACCGAGCCGCGCCCGATCGGGATGGGCATCTGGCGAGCCTTCGGCCCCCGGCCGGAAAGCGTCACCCGCACCGACTTGATCTACGGCGGCCCCTGCTACATCGCCGGGTTCTGCCCCACCGGGCCGGACTCGCTGTACGCCTACATCGTCGAGGACGCGCAGGATCGCGGCGCGCTGACCCCGCCGCAGCAGCTGGCGACCATGCTCGGCCTGGCCGCCGCCTACCACGGCCCGTGGGATGAGATCCGGCCGGGACTGACCGACCCCGCCCTGGTCAACTACACCTGGTTCGAGACGCACCTGGTTCCCGCGCCCTGGAACCGCGGACGGGTCGTGCTCATCGGGGACGCCGCGCACTCGTGCCCGCCAACCCTCGCCCAGGGCGGCGCGCAGGCCCTCGAAGACGCGGCCGTCCTCGCCGAGCTGCTCCTGAGCGAGCCGTCGCTCGGCGCGGGCCTGTGGGACGCGTTCACGGCCCGGCGATTCGAGCGCGCCAGGGCGGTCGTCGACGGGTCGAACCAGCTGTGCCAGTGGCTGCTCGACCACGAGCAAGGCGACGTCCCCGGCCTCATTGCCCGCATCGCCGCCCTGGTCAGCCAGCCTGCCTGAGGCCCGCGACGCCGACGGAAAGGAACCGCGATGACCGACCGGCTCATCACCCACCTGCGGCACATTGACCTGACGGTGCCCGACTACGCCAGGCAGCTGGAGTTCTTCACCCGCACCTGGGGGCTGGCGGCCGCCCATAGCGAGGCCGGCCTG
>JAICUO010000232.1 GCA_025935815.1 Streptosporangiaceae bacterium | reverse complement strand
GGCCTCGATGACGCCGCCGGCGACCTTGATCCAGCCGGGCGACAGCACGCCGCCCGGCATCGCCACGTTCTCGGCGGCGACTATCACCCGCGGGCCGCCCGCATCACGCGAGGATCACCGAGCGGGACAGGGCGCGCGGGCTCCCAACTCATTCCGGCACCTGGGTAACCGAATCACCCAGCGAGCCCAGCAGCCCCGCGCGGGCCTGCTCCAGGGCCGCGAGCATCGCCCCCCGCAGCACCGGCTCGTCGCCGACCCGGGTGGGCACGACCGTGGGCCGGGCCAGGCAGATGCGGGGCACCCCGGCCGCGACGCGGGCCGCGAGCGCGGACCCGCCGGCCCGGCCGACCGTGCCGCCCAGCACGACCAGGCCCGGGTCGAGGACGGTGCAGATCGCGGCGATGCCGATCGACACCCGGTGCGCGACCTCGTCCAGGAACGCCTCGCCGGACGGCCCGGCCGCCACCGCGCGGGCGACCGCCTCATCGGGCGCGCCGCCGCCGAACCCGTGCTCGGCCGCCAGCGCCTGGACCGCCCAGCCGCCCGCCAGCGCCTGCAGCCCCGCCTTGCCCGGGTGCTCGTCCCCGGACGGGAGCATGGTCCCGTGCACGGGCAGCCACCCGATCTCGCCCGCCGCTCCCCCGCTGCCCCGCAGCACCGTGCCGCCGATGACGGTGGCCAGGCCCAGGCCGCCGCCGAGCCACACGAACGCGAAGTCATCTTGCCCGGCGGCGGCGCCGTCGGCGCGCTCGGCCATCGCGGCCAGGTTCACGTCGTTCTCGATGACCACGGGGGTATGCAGCACATCGCGCAGCCCGTCGAGCACGCCCTCGTGCCAGGTCGGCAGGTTCACCGCGAGGCGGGGGGCGCCGGTGTTGGGGTCCAGGACGCCGGGGCTGCCGATGACCACCGCCGACAGGCGGGACAAGCCGATGCCCGCGCTCGCGCAGGCCTGGCTGATCGCGCCGACGACCATGCCGACCGGGTCGTCGGCGCCGTTGGGATCCACGGTGACCTCGGCTACCCGGCGGCCCGTGACGTCCGCGACAGCGGCGCTGACCTGGTCCAACTCCACGTACAATCCAGCGACATAGGCGCTCGTGGGGACGACGGCGTACAGCGCGGCGTTCGGGCCGCGCCCCCCCGCCTGCTGTCCCGCGATCATCACCAGGCCGCGTTCCTCGAGCCTGGCCAACACCTGGGAGCCCGTCACCTTGGACACTCCAGTGCGCTCGGACAGCTGCGCCCTGGTCAGTGGTCCTTCCGCCAGTAGCAACTCCAGCGCCGCGCGGTCGTTCAGTTCACGAAGCAGGCTGGGCGTGCCGGGCTTCGGGCGTGCCTGCACGAGCTGCGGCGCTACCGGAGCTGATCCCTCCATCGGGCTCCCCCCTATCTGTTAAGAAGCTTTGTTAAAATCTGGCAACAGGTCTATCTTATAGGAAAGTTTCCAGTTAGTTTCTGTTGCAAGGGTCACTGAACAAGTTTGACCGCAAGGATCCCCCCACCGAGAAGGAGTGCCGGCAGTGGGACTCAGGAAGAGATCGGCCGTTCTGGCCGCGAGCGCCGCGGCCGCGGCGCTGGCAATCACTGGCTGCAGCTCCAGCGGGAGCAGTAGCAGCAGCTCCGCGACGGGCGGTAGCTCGTCGTCCGCCTCGACGTCGTCGGCCCCGTCGACGCTGACCGTCTGGCGCATGGGCGCGTCCGTCCCTGAGCAGGTCACCTGGATGAACGGCGTCGTCGACCAGTTCCACACCCAGTTCCCGCAGTTCGCCAAGACCCAGGTCAAGGTCGTGTGGGTCCCGTGGGGCAACCGCACCCAGGACTGGAACAACGCGCTGTCGAGCGGGAAGAACATCCCCGACATCACCGAGCTCGGCAATACCGACACGCCGACCGAGGCCGCCAGCGGCATCCTCGCGTCGCTGACCAGCAACCTCAAGTCCTGGTCGGGTGCTTCCGACCTGGTCAAGGGCATGGTCGACAACGACACGCTGAACGGCGAGACTTACGCGGTGCCGTGGTTCGGCGGCGTGCGCGCCGTGTGGTACCGCACCGACCAGTTCAAGGCCGCGGGCATCACCAGCACGCCGACCACCTGGGCCGAGCTGGCCGCCGACGCGCAGAAGCTGCAGGCCAAGTTCCCCGGCACCTACGGGTTCCCGGCGGTCACCAACGACACCAACGCGTTCGCCAGCTTCATCTGGGGCGCGGGCGGCCAGATCGCCACCCAGGGCTCGGACGGCAAGTGGACCGCTACCCTGACCGACCCGAAGACCGAGGCCGCGATCAGGTACTACGTCTCGCTCTACACCACCGCCAAGGTCTCCCCGTCCAAGTACATCGGCCAGACCGAGCTCGGCAACACCGGGGCCACCTCCGGCGGCGCGAACGAGGACTTCGGCCTGGGCAAGCTCGACATGTACATCGACGGCCCCTGGGGCAAGGCGACCATGCCGAAGAACTCGGTCGACATGGCCAACGTGTCCTCCTTCCCCATCCCCAGCCAGAACGGCCCTGACGCCGCCCCGGTGTTCGCCGGCGGCTCTGACCTGGCGGTCTTCAAGACCAGCGCGAACCAGGCAGCGGCCTGGGACCTGATCCAGGTCATGGATAACCCCACCAACTCCACCTCCTTCGCCAAGCTGGCCGGCTTCTTCCCGCCTTACAGCTCGGCCATCTCCAACGGCGTCTACCCAGGTGACCAGTTCATGGCCGGCTTTGCCAAGGCCGCCCTCAACGGCCAGACCGCGCCGCTGAACGCCAAGAACTGGGCGACCGCCGACAACGGCCAGTACCTCATCATCCCGACCATGCTCAAGAAGCTGATGAACGGCGCCTCATTCGACTCGACCGTAGCCGCCGCCAACACCCAGCTGGCAAACGTCCTCAACACGGGCAACCAGGGCTAATGCCCCTGGCTCGCCCCATACCCTGCTCATGGTGAAGACCGAATCCCGCCGGCCGGGGAGGCGGAGCATCTCCTCCTCCCCGGCCGGCGCCGTGACTGGACGCCTCCGCCGGCGGCGCCCGCCCAGCTCCAGCCCCCGGCCACCGGGGCTCACCGCCCGGCAGCGCGCCGCGATCTGGGTGCGCCGCCACCGCCTGGCCCCCTACCTGCTACTGATCCCCGCCACGGCGGTCATCGCCTGGCTGATCCTGTGGCCCGCCGCGCAGATCGGCCTGTTCTCCTTCCAGGACTACGGCCTGATGCAGATCATCGGCGCCCAGCCGACCCAGTGGATCGGCCTCGGGAACTACAGCCAGATCCTGCACGACCCCGAATTCTGGCTGAGCCTGCGCATCACGGTGCTGTTCTCCCTGGTCGTGGTCCCGCTCACGCTGACCGTCGGCACGCTGGTCGGGCTGCTGCTGTCGCGGCTGGGCCGCAAGATGGCCACGTTCGTGTCCACGTCGGCGCTGCTGGCGTGGGGCACCCCGGCGGTGTCGGCGAGCGTCATCTTCGCGTGGCTCACCGACCCCGACGGCGGCATCGTGGACTGGTCGCTGTCGAAGCTGCCCTCCTGGCTGGGCGGCGGCCCGCACTGGGCCGAGTTCAGCTGGCAGAACTCCGCGCTGCCCGCCTACACGGTGCTGACGGCGCTGCTGGTCTGGATGGGCTTCCCGTTCATCGCGGTCACCGTGCTGGCCGGGCTGCGCACCATCCCCGCCGAGTTGCACGAGGCGGCCCGGATTGACGGCGCGGGCCCGTGGCGGTCCTTCTGGACGATCACCTTCCCGCTGCTGCGGCCGGTCTTCATGGTGCTGCTCATGCTGTCGATCATCTGGGACTTCGGCGTGTTCACCCAGGCCTTCGTCATCACCGCCGCCCCCGGCAACCGGGACGAGTTCAACCTCGGGCTCTATGAATATTTCAAGGCGTTCACTCAGCCGCCGGCCTACGGCATGGCGTCCGCGATCGCGTTCATCTTGACGCTCATCCTGCTCATCATCACGGTCGGCTACGTCCGGGCGTCGGTCAAGCAAGGAGAAGTCCGTTGACGACCGCACCGGCTCCCCTGGCCGCCCGGCGCGCGCGGCGCCCGGGCACCGCGGGCAAGCGGGCCCGCCGGGCGCTGCTGAACCTGGCGGGCCTGCTCGTGGCGCTGGTGACGCTGTTCCCGGTGCTGTGGATGATCTCAACGGCCTTCAAGCCGCCCACGGAGCTGTTCTCGCTGACCCCGCACCCGATCCCGCTGCACCCGACGCTGGACAACTTCCGCCACGTCATCGACGGCACCGGCGTCACCGACAGCAGTAACAACCCCATCCCGTACTGGACCTTCCTGCGCAACAGCCTGTTCGTCACCATCGTCGCGGTGGCGGTCTCCTCGCTGCTCGCGCTGCTGGCGGCGATCGCGCTGGCCCGCTTCAAGTTCCGCTTCCGCACCACGTACCTGATCATGTTGCTGATCGTGCAGATGCTGCCGCAGCAGGCGCTGGTCATCGCGCTGTACATCGACTTCCGCTCGCTGAACCTGCTCGACAGCCTGACCGGCCTCATCGCCGTGTACACCGCGTTCGCGTTGCCGGTCACGATCTGGATGCTGCGCAGCTTCGCCGCGTCGGTGCCCAAGGAGCTTGAGGAGGCCGCCGCGATCGACGGCGCCGGGGCGTGGACGGTGTTCTGGCGGATCCTGTTCCCGCTGGTCACGCCGGGCTTGGTGGCGACCAGCGTGTTCGCCTTCATCTTCGCCTACAACGAGTTCGTGTTCGCGCTGACGTTCCTCGGCGTCGACACCCCGCGGTTCACCCTTCCGCTGTTCGTGCAGTTCTTCCAGGGGCACAGCACCAGCGGCACTGACTGGGGCGCCATCATGGCCGCCTCGACCCTGTTCACCATCCCCGTGCTGGCGTTCTTCCTCATCATCCAGCGACGCCTGGCCAGCGGGCTCGTCGCCGGCGCCGTGAAAGGCTGACATGACGACTGTGGAGTCCGCCCCGCCGGAAGATCGCCGCGTTGACCCGGCGCTGGGCGCGCTGGCCGACGCGATCTTGATTCCGCCGTTCCCCGGCACGACCGCCCCCGGGTGGATCTTGCGGGCGCTGCAGAGAGGACTGGCGGGCGTCACCCTTTTCGGCCCCAACGTCACCGGGGACCTCGCCGGCCTCACCGCCTCCTTGCGCTCGGCTTCGGCCGACGAGCCGGTCATCGCGATCGACGAGGAAGCCGGCGACGTGACCCGGGTGTTCTACGCCGGATGCCCCTACCCGGGCAACGCCGCGCTCGGCGCGGTGGACGACGTGACGCTCACCCGGGACGTGTACGCGGCCGTCGGCGCCGAGCTGGCCCGGCTGGGCGTCAACACCGACCTGGCGCCGTGCGCGGACGTCCTCGCCCCCGGCGGCAGCCACGTGGTCGGGACCCGCTCGTTCGGCCGGGACCCGGCCCTCGTCGCGCGGCACGTCGCCGCGGCGGTGACCGGCCTGCAGGCGGCCGGCGTGGCCGCCTGCGCCAAGCACTTCCCCGGGCACGGCAGCACCGCCGCGGACTCGCACCTGTCGCTGGCCACGATCTCCGGCACGCTGGCGGAGATTCGCGCTCGTGACCTGCCCCCGTTCGAGGCCGCCATCGCCGCCGCCACCATGGCGCTGATGCCCGGCCACCTGCGAGTGCCCGAGGTGACCGGGGCGCTGCCCGCCTCGCTGTCGCCGGCCGCCATCACCGGCCTGCTGCGCGGCGAGCTCGGCTTCGGCGGCGTGGTGATCTGCGACGCGCTGGAGATGAAGGCGGCCAGTGCCGCCCACGGCATCCCCGAGGCGGCCGTGCTCGCCATGATCGCCGGGGTGGACCTGCTGTGCCTGGGCCGCGACACCGACGAGACGATGTACCACGCGATCCGCGCCGCGCTGGCCGACGCGGTCGAGTCCGGCCGGCTCTCGGGGGCCCGGCTGGAGGAGGCCGCCACCCGCGTCGCGGGGCTGCGCGCCCAGCTGGCCGAGTTCCGCAAGGCGGTGCTCGCCACGGACACGGCCGGAGCGGCGGCCGCCGGCGGCGACGGCATCGGGCTGATCGCCGCGCGGCGCGCGCTGCGGCAGTCCGGGCCGTTCCCGGCGCTGCTGGCCAGCCCGCTGATCGTGGAGGTCGAGCCGGAGGAGAACATCGCCGCGGGCCGGTTCACCTGGGGCTTTTCCCCGTGGGCGTCGGTCTTGCGAGTTGATGCCGCCGCCGGTGACGGGGCCGCCAAGGGCAGCATCCTCGCTGATGCCGCCGGGCGGCCGCTGGTCCTCGCCGTCCGGGACGCGCTGGGCGTGCAGCCGCTGGTCAGCGGCCTGCTCGCCGCGCGCCCGGACGCGATCATCGTGGAGATGGGCGTGCCCAAGTGGACGCCGCCGAGCGGGACGGCCTACCTGGCCACCTTCGGGGCGTCCCGGGTCTGCGCCCAGGCCGCCGCGGAGGTGCTAGGCCTGGTTTAGCCCGCCAGCCGCACTGAGGAATGAGAGCGACGGGTGGAGCGCGGTGCGCCCCTGGCGGAATGAGGGCCGTCCTTCTCCGTTATCCCGAAGACTTCTCGCATTAGGTAGAGTTTTCATCGAATACGATGAAAACTCTACGGGAAGCGAAAAGTCTTCGGGAAAATATCCCTGGCCTTGACTTCTTACGCCACACGAGCCTCGCGGCCACCACGCCGCGCTCCCGCTTGCCCTCGCCAGAGGAAACAGGCGTTCGTACCGACGGGCTAGCTCCGCCCATCGAGAAACCGTCGAGTCCGCCGCCAGGCAGGGCTGCGCGCAAACTCCATACGGATGGCACTGGCCCGGTTGTCAGGCCGAGACGAGGTCGCACACGAAGATGAGGGTCTCACCCGGCCCGATGACGTTGCCCGCGCCCCGGTTACCGTAGGCCAGGTGCGGCGGGATGATGAGCTGGCGGCGGCCGCCTACCCTCATCCCCTGCACGCCCCGGTCCCAGCCGCTGATGACCTGGCCAACGCCCAGCTTGAACGGCAGCGGCTCGCCCCGGTTCCAGCTCGCGTCGAACTCCTCGCCGGTCGAGAAGGCGACGCCGACGTAGTGGACCTGGACGTTATCCCCCGCCTTCGCCTCCGGGCCGGTGCCCTCCCAGATGTCGGTGATCTCCAGGTCGGCCGGCGGGTTGCCACCGGGGAAGTCGACCTCGGGCTTGCTGATGCTCATCTGCGGGCCTTTCCTCATTCCTCAATGCCACGTACTGGTCACGTTCCTGAACACACACCCTATGCGGCAATCGGCGACCAGGCGGGGCAGGCCGGAGGTTCAGTCCGTCTGCAGGTAGCGCAGGACGGCGAGCACGCGCCGGTTGTCGTCTGCGTCCAGCGGCAAGTCCAGCTTCATGAAAATCGAGTTGATGTGCTTATCGACGGCCTTGGCCGTCACGACCATCTTGCCGGCGATCGCGGCGTTGGACCGGCCCTCCGCCATGAACCCCAGCACCTCGCGCTCCCGCCGCGTCAGCCGGGCCATCGCCTGGTTGCGGCCGTGGTGGGTGAGCATGCCGGTCACCACGTCCGGGTCGAGCACGGTGCCGCCGCCGGCCACCTTGCGAACCGTGTCCACGAACATGCCGACTTCGGAGACGCGGTCCTTGAGCAGGTAACCGACGCCTTCGGCGCCCGAGAGCAGGAGCTCGCGCGCGTAGAGCTGCTCGACGTACTGGCTGAGCACCAAGACGGGCATGCCGGGCCGCCGCGCCCGCGCCTCGATGGCCGCCACCAGGCCCTCGTTGGTGAACGTGGGCGGCATCCGGACGTCCACGATCGCGATGTCCGGCTGCTGTTCCTCCAGCGCGGCGGCGAGCGCCACCGGATCACCGACAGCCGCCGCCACGTCGATGTCATGCGCCCGCAAGATCCTGGCCAGCCCGTCCCGGAGCAGGGCTAGGTCCTCGGCGATGACAGCTCGCACGGCACCTCCATCGTGACCACGGTGGGACCGCCCGCCGGGCTCGTCAGCGTCATCGTGCCGTCGAAGACCTCCAGCCGGCGGGCCACGCCGCGCAGCCCGCTGCCCGCGGCCAGGCTGGCGCCACCGACACCGTCGTCGCGCACCGCCACCGACAGCACCCCGCCCCGGTAGCCCACGTCTACCCTAGCCTGCAGCGCGCCGGAGTGCTTGACGACATTGGCCAGGCATTCGCAGACGGTGAAATAGGCCGCCGACTCCACGGGCACGGGCACCCGGCCGGGGATCTCGCCGCCGACAGTGACCGGGACGGCCAGGTCGAGGGCCAGCGCGCGGATCGCTCCCTCCAGGCCGCGGTCAGCGAGGACCGGTGGCTGGATCCCCCGCATTACCGTGCGCAGGTCGGCCAGGGCAGTCAGCGTGGAGGAGCGCGCCTCGGCCAGCAATTCGGTAAGCGACTGCGGGTCTTTCGATAGCAGTTCCTCCGCCAGCCCGAGGTTCATCGCCACCGAGACCAGCCTGGCCTGCGCGCCGTCATGCAGGTCGCGTTCGATGCGCTGCAATTCCGCGGCCTGCACATCGAGCGCGCCGCGCCGGGTGCGGGTGAGCACCTCCACGCGGTCGGCGAGCGCCTGCTCGCGGGCGGTCGGCAGCGCGTGCCGGACCCAGGCGTGGCCGACGAGCACGACGCCCAGGCCGAGGATCGGCCACACGGGCCAGAAGGCGTGGCGCGCCCCCGCTAGGAGCCAGATGGCCAGCAGGATTGATGCCAGCACGCAGGTAATCGCTCCGTGTGCCGCGAGCAGCCGGTGGCCCTTCGGCGCCCGGAGCCCGCGGCGGATAGCGACCTGGAGCGCCAGCGGAATCGCCAGGCCGAACCATACCCAGGCGGGCCAGAAGTGCCTGGCGCCGGCCAGTGCCCAGATGATGAGCATCAGCAGGCCGATCCCGACCGAGATGCTCGCCTCAAGCCGCAGGATCATCCGCCAGTTCACGTCCCGCAGCGCCGCCCGGTCCGCGTCTTCCCTCGCCATCTCTCGACGATAGGCCACCAGGCCGCCGGGCTCAGTGGGGTTAACTCCCGGCTGGCGGGTGGTAAATCCGATCGACCGGCGGGGCGGGGCGAGAATACCGTGGCCCGGTGCTTGACATCCCCGCCGTGGTGCGCGCCAAGGCGCTGGCCTTCGGGGCGGGCCAGTGGCTGCGCGACCTGCCGGACCTGATCGCCTCCCTCGAGCGGGATTGGTCGATCGCCGTCGGCGCCCCCTACGACGGCGGCACCGAGGCCCACGTCGCCGCGGCGACGCTCGCCGGCGGGACGCCGGTGGTGCTCAAGCTGGCCGTGCCCCGGGAGGGCGAGAATGGCGTGGCAGCTGTACATTTCACCGTCCCGTCGCCCACATCCTGCCAGCCGGAACCCCGGCGCCCTAACCAGTCACGGGCACGAAGGCCGTCACATTGCCTGTCCCCTGGTTCTGGATGGAGCAGAACCGGTTGCCCAGGATCCTGTTGCGGTGGCCGGTGTTCACGATCGGACCGCCGCTGTTGAGCAGGCACCGGCCGAACCGGTCGAGGCCGATGTAGTTGGCCATTACCAGGTTTCCGCTGGCGCCGCTGGTCAAAGTCACGCCGACGCCAGTGTTCCCGCTGATCAGGTTGGACGGTAGCCGAGGGTCCTGGCCGATGAGGTTGCGGTAGGCCTGGCCCGCGATCAGGACGCCGCCCTTCCCGTTGCCTAGCGCCCGGACACCGAGGAGCCGGGTCCCGATGAAGCTGAGCAAGACGTTGTTGTCGTGCGCCCGTCCTGCGATCACCACCCCGTACCCCCGGTTGCCGGAGAACGTGTTCTGCGGGATCACCGAGTGCAGTGTGCCGCCGATGGTGTTGCCGTGAGCGGTGCCCTGGATCCGCAGGCCGTCGCCGCCGTTAGGCAGCACGCCGTTGCCCTTGGTATTCAGGCCGACGATATTGGGATCAACCGTTACCCCCGAGGCGTTCCCGGTCAGCTCGATTCCGTTCCTCCTGTTGCCGGAGAACACGTTCGTCCGGACCCGGTTGTTGCCCCCCGTGGAGGTGATGCGCAGCCCGTCATTGCCGTTGGGGGCCGCGCCCTTGAATGCCAGCAGACCGCCGAATGTGTTGAACGTGACGAACCCGTGCGCCGTTCCCCTCACTTCTATGCCGTTCGTGCCGTTTCCCGCGGACACGTTGCCCAGGGGGATGACCCCGCCCACTTGGGTGTTCGCCGAGGACCCGTCGACCAGGAGGCCGTCCAGCCGGTTCTTCACGATCGTCGTGTTGTTGGCGCCGACGCCCAGGAAGTTTCCCTGGACCGTCACGTTGTCCGAGTCGGTGATGCGCAACCCGTTCTGGCCGTTGCCGCTCAGGACGTTGTAATAGACGAACGGGTCATTGACGACCTTGCAGCCCACCAGCGAGTTGCGCGGCGCCCGGTCGATCCACACGCCATCGCCGCGGTTGCCAAGGGCCGCGTTCCCGCTGGCCGTCGTCCCGATGAAGTTCCCGTTGAGTACGTTGCCCAGGGAGCCACCATCGATCGTCACGCCGTTGCCGCCGTTGCCCGATATCAGGTTGCCCAGCGGCGGCACCACGAAGACCGGCGTCACCGTCCCCTCGGTCCCGGTGGGATTGTTCACCCTCCCGGTCGCGGTATCGACGAAGGCGGTGCCGCCGATTTCGTTGCCTCGTGATCTTTGGGTGATCCGGATGCCGTCGCGGTGATTGGCGATGGCCGAAGCGCCAGTAGCGTCGGTCCCGATCCGGTTAGCCACCACCGTGTTCCCCGACGATCCGGCGAGCACGATGCCGCTCCCATGGTTACCGGATATTACGTTGGCGACCACGCCCGAGGCGTGTGATCCATTCAGCCCGATGAAGTTCCGGACCGACGACGCCGAGACGTACACGCCGTTGCCGCCGTTGCCGGCCGCAGCCCCGGCTAGGTCCAGGCCGATGTAGCTGTCATTGAGGGTTATCGAGCTGGCGTCCAGCGTCACGCCATTGCCGCTGGCGTGGTCCACGGCTACTCCCAGCAGCTGCGAGCCGGCCGAGCCGGCCGCGAATAGCAGGCCTGGATGCCCGTTGAAGTCAAATGCTACGACCGGTTGGCCGCCAGTGACGTGCGTTGGCGCCGTTGTGGCATCGATCGCCACGTTCCGCGTGATCGCGGGCAGCGG
>JAICUO010000288.1 GCA_025935815.1 Streptosporangiaceae bacterium | reverse complement strand
GTGCCTGCCGTGCCCACGGTGCCTGCCGTGCCCATGGCCCCTGCGGTGCCGGTTACCGCGCCGGCGGGCCCGGCCGCGAGCCCCAGCACGCCGGCCGCCAGCACGCCGGCCGCCAGCACCGCGGTCCTGGGCGTTCCTGCCGCTCGCCCGGCCCTCCCGGGCCCGTCGGCACCCCGCCGGTCAGCTGCCGGTTTGCCCCGGAAGCGCGCCCGTCTCACGCCTCGCCCCATGAAGCTGCACCCCCAGATACCAAGCTCATCACGAAACGTGAGCAAATCTAGAGGCTGCACAGCAGGAATGACTACTGTAAGTAAGATAACGATTACATAAAGTATCTAAGATGGCGGCGACATCACTGGGCGCCGGCCTCGTCGTGCCGCGGGCACCCCGTTCAGGGCGCCGTGGCGCGGACCCGCTCGATGACAGGCGCGAACGCCTCCGCGAACGGCCCGTGCACCGTGTAGTACGTGAACCCGTAGCGCTCGCGGCCGGCCAGCACCTGCGCGGCGATCTCGTCTACCGTGCCGATGAGCAGGAACGGCGTCTGGAGGAGGTCGAGGGGGCTCATCCCCGGGCCGTACTCCTCGGCCAGCTCCTCCGCGACCGCCCGCCGGTCATCGGTGACCCGCACCAGCTGCACGAGCACCTGCCATTCGACCGCCCGCGGGCCGGCGCAGGATCGCGCGAAGGCCACCCGCTCGTCAGCCTCGGCGGCGGTGCACAGCCGGAACGTGCCTGGCGGCTCCCCGGCCACCTGCCGGGTCCCGGCGATGCCGACGATGTCGGCGTAGGCGGCGGCCGTCCGCAGCACCCGATCCCCGGTGCCGGCGACCAGCAGCGGCGGCCCGTACCCGCCGAACCCGCGTAGCTGGACCGGCAACAGCGGCTTGAGGCCGAAGTGCTCCTCCAGCGCCCGGCGCTGCGGGTAGCCGCCGGTCGCGAAGATCCGGCTGATCTCCGCGATCGTCACCGTCATCCGGTCCGTCCGCGTCCCGAAGCCCTCCCACGCGATCCCGGCCTCGTCGAACTCCCACTTCATGTGCCCGGCGCCCAGCCCGACCTCCAGCCGCCCGTCGGTCAAGACGTCGGCGGTGACGATCTCCCGCGCCAGCAGCGCCGGGTTCCAGAACGGCGCGTTCAGCACCAAGGTTCCCACCCGCAGCCGCGACGTGGCCCGCGCCGCCGCCACCGCCAGCTGGAACGGCGCGCCGCCGCCCAGGTGATCGGTCGCGAATAGCGTGTCGTACCCCAGTTCTTCCACGTGCTGGCACATCGCGGTGAAGTCCGCCCCGGACCTCAGCCCGAAGATATTGGTCGAAAACCGAAACCCGTCAGAAGTGGCCACGCGCCCACGCTAACAACTCACCCGCCGACCACGCACCAGGAAGCTGCCCACAGCGGATTTCTGTCTTCCTGTCCTCAACGCGGCCCGGCTGACTGTCCCGCGTCCCGCAACACCCTCGCGGAGGCGTCGTCGGCGGGATAGAAGGCCTCGATCGCCAGTTCCTCCACCGTCACGTCGGTCGCCGTGCCGACCGCCGCCGAGATGCTGAACAGCGCTAGCTCATGCTCGCCGAGGCGATAGCGCAGCGGGAGGACCACACCGTCGCCCGGCCCGGAGTGGCTGACGTCGGCGGAATCGCCGTCGGCGGGGTACCCGGCCAGCTCCGCGTGCAGGTCGGCCAGGCGCTGGTCGGCCAGCGCGCGGGCGCGGTGGCGCAGCTGGGTGAGCAGGTGGGACCGCCACTGGGCGAGGTTGACGATCCGCGGGGCCATGCCCTCGGGGTGCAGGCTCAGCCTGAGCACGTTGACCGGCGGCTTGAGCAGGTCCGCCGCGCACCCGGACGTGAGCAGGGCGACGCCGGAGTTGGCGTCCACCATGTCCCACCACCGGTCGATCACGACCGCCGGGTAGGGGTCATGCCCGGCGAGCACCTGGCGCAGCGCCGCCCGGACGTTCGCCAGCTGCGGGGCGTCCAGCCCGTGCTCGGGGTAGGCGGGCGCGTACCCGCCCGCCAGCAGCAGCGTGTTCCGCTCCCGCAGCGGCACGCCGAGCTGCTCGGCGAGCCGCACGATCATCGACGCCGTCGGGCGGGACCGGCCGGTCTCCACGAAGCTCAGGTGGCGCGCCGAGATGTCGGCCTGGATCGCCAGGTCGAGCTGGCTCAGGCGCCGGCGCTCGCGCCACTCGCGAAGCAATTCCCCGACCGGCCGCGCGGCGGGCGCCCCGGCCAGGCTCATCGTGGTCATGGCAGTGCTGCCCGTTCGCTACGGGGCGCTTGAGGGGCAGCGCCTTCCCTCGCTACGCTCCCTCGTTCACCGGTCGCTCCGCTCAGTCCATCGGCCACCGCCCTCCGGCTCACTTCACCGGTCGCTCCGCTCAGTCCAGGCACCGCCGCGCCCCTGCGCTCTGTCATGGCCCGACGGTACCGGCGGCGCCGGCGGCCCGGCCATTACCCGCGGGGTAATCGACACGCCGCGGGCGCGCCCCGCACGATGGGTGCCGTTCGAGGAATGCGGGTCAAGCACACGAGGAGGAACACCCGTGAACGAGATCGTGGAACGGTACTTCGCCTGCTGGAACGAGACCGATCCGGATGCCCGGCGCACGCTGATCGACCAGGCGTGGGCGGCCGACGGGTACTACGTCGACCCGCTGGCCGAAGCCCGCGGCGCGGCGGCCATCGATGCGACCATCGCCGCGGCCCAGGGCCAGTTCCCGGGCCTGGTCTTCACCCGCGCGGGGGCGGTCGACGCCCATCACCGGCAGGCCCGGTTCCGCTGGCACCTCGGCCCGGCCGGCGGGGAGTCGCTCGTGGACGGCTTCGACGTCCTGCAAACCGACGAGGACGGCAAGATCGCCGCCGTCCTGGGGTTCCTCGACCGCGTGCCGTCCTAGCCCTTCGATGGCTTCGATCTGAGATGGCATCCGACGGATAACAGCAAGAGGCGCGGAGCGCGGGCAGGCGTGGCGGGGCGCGGGGCGGGCGTGGCGGAGGATGGCATTTGTCGTGCTAACAGCAAGAGGCGCGCACTTGTGCGGGTGGCTGGCGGGCTCGGTAAGAGGTCCAGGGTCAGGCCCTCGGCGGCGACGGTGACCGGGATGGCGGAGGAGGCGAAGCGGGCGGCGATGGCGTCCAGCTCGGAGTCGGTGCGGGACGGCTTGTGGTGGAACAGCACCACATGCCGCGCGCCGGCCCGGGCCGCCAGCGCGACCGCGTACTCGGCGGCCGCGTGGCCGAAGTACGCCTCCGCCGCGATCTCCTCGGCCACGATCTGAGCGTCGTGGATGAGCACGTCGGCCCCTTCGGCCAGGGCCAGCGCGGCCTCGTGGTAGGCGCCAAGCCCGTCTGGCCCCGGCCCGAGCGCCGTCGGGCAGTGGTCGGTGACATAGGCCAGCACGCGGTGGCCGTCGCTGACCCGGTAGCCGAAGGTCCGGCCGCCCTTGTGCGGGATCTCACGGGCCTCGACGCCGAACCCCTCGGCCTTGAACTCCGCTGCCCCGCCCCGCGGAGGCGACAGCGTCCCGAACGTCCACTCGCCCCGCAACTGGCCCGGCTCGATCGGGAAGAACGGCGGCGTCATCACGCGGGCCAGCAGCGACTCGGCGTCGCTGCCGTCTTGCTGGTCGGGCAGCAGGAGCGAGACGCGCGCGTCGGGGTCGTCGCCGCCGCGAAAGAACGGCAGCCCCAGCGAGTGGTCCCAGTGCAAGTGAGTAAGGGCGATCGTGCCGGCGAACGCCTGGCCGCCCAGCAGCGGCGTTACCTTGGACAGCCCCGTCCCGGCGTCCAGCAAGAGCACTGGACGGGACGAGCTGGAGTGGCCGACGGCTACGCACGAGGTGTTGCCGCCGTACCGGGCGAAGTCCGGGCCCGGGGAAGGAGTGGACCCCCGGACTCCGCAGAAGGTGACATGCACGCGGGTCAGCTCCCAGTGGCTTCGCGGTTGTGCCCCTGGGACAGCTCCTCGAGAGCCGCGCGATCCAGCTGCGCCGCGTCCACGGCAGCTACCTTACCGGGCGTCACCGCGACGATCGAGGCGGTGCGCGCGCCGGCCTCCAGGTGGGCGCGCTCGCCGAGCATCGCGCCGGGGCCGTACTCGGCCAGCGGCTCGCCGTCGCGCTCGATGCGGACGATGCCGTCCAGGATCAGGTAGACGTCAGAGCCCGGCTTGCCCTGCTCGGTGATCATCGCGCCCTTGGCGAACTTCGTGATCCGCGGCCGGGTGCCCTCGCCGGTCTCGTGACCGTGCATCAGCTGCACCGACAGCGAGCGCTCGAGCGCCGTCTCGACCGCGACGATCATCGCCGGGGAGTCCTCATCGCCCCACGGGGAGTGCTTGCCGAACGCCTTGCGGTACCACTCGTGGAAGTTGGTGATCCCGGACTTGCGGGCGAGCTTGCCGTGGCCGTCGTAGACCCAGTGGCGCGGGAAGCTGCTCGCGCCGGGCACGTCGATCTCGGCGCGCCCGTCGGCGTAGAGCGTGAGCACCAGCGTTGACCAGGCCGTCGGTGACTGCCACTGGACGAACGGAGGGTAGGCGACCCGCCGCGGCGCGGGCACGCCGGTCTTTCCCCCGGCCGTCTGGCTGAACCTGACCCAGCCGTCGCCCACCTCGGGCGCGCGCTGGATGTCGGGGAGCTGGATCGCGCGGAACTTATGCCGCACCGGGCCAACGCCGAACTCGGTCTTCCCCAGGAGGCTCCCGCTGTCATCGGCGTAGCCGTAGCCGGTGATCCGCCCGGCCCCGTCGACCTCGATCCAGGCCCGCAGCACGTTGGCGAACCGGAACCGGTTCTCCGCCTGCAGGTCCTTGATGTCACCAGGCTCGCCGGGCGCGCCGAGCTCGCCGGGCGGCGGAGGGTCATACTGCGCGAGGCCCGCGTCGAACGCCGTCCTCATCGTGCCCGTGATGGCCTCGGAGGGAATCCAGGAAAGTCCGGTAGCTGAGCTTTCGTATCGCATAACCCCGACGCTAGATCGGGCGCCCGGCCCCAGCCAGGATGCCTGCGCGTGCTTATCGGAGTGCTAGCACCACGCTTCACCCGGAGGTTTTCCCGGTCGGCCCCTCCGGGCCGGGGAGGGGTTGCGGATACTATGTCAGCCCTATGAACGTGATTCGGGTTGTCCTGGCCGAGGACAACGTCCTGCTCCGGGAGGGCATCTCCCGCCTCGTGTCCGCCACCAAGGACCTCGAGCTGGCCGGGGTGGCCTCCGACCTTCCCGGGCTGCTCAGCCTGGTCGCCGACCAGCGACCCGACGTCATCGTCACCGACATCCGCATGCCGCCCACCGGCAAGGACGAGGGCATTCAGGCGGCGATCTGGCTGCGTGAGCACCATCCGGCGGCCGGCGTGGTAGTGCTCAGCCAGTACGTCGCCCCCGCCTACGCGGTGGCGCTGCTTGAGCACGGGTCGGCCGGGCGCGCCTACCTGCTGAAGGAGCGCGTCGCCAGCGTCGATGAGCTGGTCCGGGCGATCCGGACGGTGGCCGAAGGCGGCTCGGTGATCGACCCGGCGGTGATCGACGAGCTGGTCCGGGCGCGCGCCCGGGAAAAGCACTCCGGCCTGGCCTCGCTGACCGGGCGGGAATCGGAGATCCTCGGCGAGATGGCGCAGGGCAAGAGCAACGCGGCGATCGCGTCGGCGCTATTCGTCACCGAGCGCGCGGTGGAAAAGCACATCAACTCGATTTTCGCCAAGCTGGGCCTGTCGGAGGAGAAGGACGTCAACCGCCGCGTCAAGGCGGTCCTGGTCTTCCTGGGCGGCTAGCGGCCGGCGGGGCGGCCCCAACCCCGTCCCTCGATGATGCCCCTTACCTAAGCACATCGCCCTTACCTTCGCCAGCGCGGCCAAATGGTGATAGCCATACAGGCATGGCAAGGTCCCAGTGGCACAAGTTCTACGCCGTCGACGTCGCCGCCCCGCCCGCCGTGCTGTTCCCGCTGCTGGCCGACATGCCGAACTACGGCCAGTGGCTGCCCGGGTCGGACGATTTCGGGCACACGACCGACGTGGAGCCCTACCCGGTCCAGTACGGCAGCCGCTACCACGACGGCAAGCCGGGCGTCGCCGGGAAGGACTGGTGGGGCACCGTGACCGGCTTCCAGCCGCCCGGGTCACTGGACTTCCACCACAGCATCCGCGTCCCGCAGCTGCGGGCCACCATCGACGTCCACATCCACTACTCCCTGGAGCCCCGCGACGCGATCACGCGGGTGACCCGGTGGCTGGTGCTCGACATCACCCTGCCCGCCCCCGCCCGCCCGCTGCGGCCACTGATCACCGCCCGCTTCGACAAGGAGAACCTGCGGACCCTGGCCACCCTGAAGGCCTACGCGGAGGCCCATTCCCCCGAGGCGGTGCCGCCCCCCGCGAATGTGCCCCCCGAGCCAGGCTGACGCGCGGGCGGTTAGCCACACCCGCGCATGGTGGTGGCACCATCATGGGCAGCGAGGGCCTGTTGTGACAGGCTCAAAGCGTGACGACCCCGCGCTCCGTCCTCGTTGTCGACGACCAGGCCCCCTTCCGGATCGCCGCCCGCGCGGTACTGCGCCGGCTGGACGGGTTCGAGTTCGCGGGGGAGGCGTCCAATGGCCTGCAGGCGGTCGAACTCGTCGCGGACCTGCGCCCGGCCCTGGTGCTGATGGACATCAACATGCCGGAGATGAACGGCATCGAGGCCACCCGGCGGATCACCGCGTCATACCCTGAGATCGCGATCATCTTGTGCTCCACCCATGACGCCAAGGACATGCCGCCGGACGCGGCCTCCAGCGGCGCCATCGCCTACGTCAGCAAGGAGCACCTGTCCGCGGACGCGCTGCGCACGCTGTGGGACCTGCGCGCCTCCGGGACCTTCCAGTCCCTGTGATACAGGGCCCGGCCTTCGGATCAGTACTTCAGATCAGGGGGACGGAGCCGGAGATCCGCGAGCCCTGCCCGGGCTGGGAGTCCCACCGGACGGTGCCGCCGATGGCGCCGAGCCGGTCGGCCATGTTGACGTAGCCGTGGCCCTGGCGGGCGACGCTGGCCTCGAAGCCGGGGCCGTCATCGATGACCGAGAACAGCAGGCCACCGGATTCCTCCCAGATCCGGATCGTCACGGTCGCGCCGGGGGCGTGCTTGGCCGCGTTCTGCAGCGCCTCCAGGCAGCAGAAGTAGATCGCGGACTCGATCTCCAGGGAGTACCGGCCGATGCTCGTCGCGGTGACCGTCACCGGCAGCGTGCTGCGCCGCCCGGCGGCCTTCAGCGCCTCGGACAGGCCGCTGTCGGCCAGCAGCGGCGGGTAGATGCCGTGGGCGAGGTCGCGCAGCTCCTGGATGGTCGCCTTGACCTCATCGGCGAGCTGGTCGAGCATCTCGGTGGCCAGCCGCGGGTCCTCGTCGAGGATGTCGCGAAGCAGGCGCAGGTTGACCGCCAGGGCGACCAGGTGCTGCTGGGCGCCGTCGTGCAGGTCCCGCTCGACCTTGCGGCGCTCGGCGTTGGCGCTGGCCACGATGCGGGCGCGGGACTGGCGCAGCTCATCGGCCTGCTTGCGCAGCTCATCGAGGGTGGTCGCCAGCGCGGTGTCCAGCCGGGCGTTGTGGACGGCGAGGCCGACCTGGCGGGCCAGCTCGGTCAGCACCCGGTCGTCTTCCGCGGAGAACTGGTCGCCGTCGGCCGGGCGCTGCACCACGAGCAGGCCCAGCAGGTCACCGCCGTGGCTGACCGGGGCGACCCGGATGGGGCCGGACGGGCGGCCCTCCAGCACCGCCGGCAGCCACACGGCGGCCCAGGCGTGCCCGGATACCCCGGCGCGGGCCACCACGGGGCGCTCCCGCTCCCCGACCAGGACCGACCGTGGCCCGGGGCTGGCATCGGGGACGGACGCGACGCGCTCCAGGACATCGCCGGCCCCGGTGTAGACCTCGGCGGCGGCCAGCGTCATGGTCTTGCGCAGGGATTCGGCCAGCTGCAGCAGCAGCTCATCCATGCTGATCGCGCGGGTCATCCGGCTGCCGAAGGTGCGCAGCACCTGGTCGGGTGCCTGGCGGGCGCCGAAGACCTGCCGGTTGGCCCAGTCGGTGAGCCGCTCGCGGGCGGGGGCGAAGCTGGCCGCGGCGACGGCGGCGGCGATCATTGACAGGCCGAGGATCTCCTGGTCAGCCCGGTCGGTCGGCGGCCGGCCGAGCCCGAGGATGACGACCAGGTAGATCACCGCGACGGTGGCCGCGAACCCGGCGATCGCCAGCACCTGCACCAGCGCCCGGCCGGCCCGCTGGCCCAGCTTCGCCGCGCCGGCGGCCAGCAGGCCCAGCGGCACCCCGGCCATGGCGGCCTCGGCGGCCGGCGGCATCGGGTCGGGCCAGCCGACGAGCAGGTACAGCACGGCGATCGACAGCGCCACGGTGCCCGCCACGACGGTGCCGATCGCGGCCCACTGCAGCCGTTCCCGGTCGCGTCCGGCGGCGCTGGCGTACCGCATCCGCGCGGCGGGCAGCGCGCACGCGGTCGCCAGCGACCACGCCAGGATGCCCGCCCACGCGGGGACCGGGGTGGCGGTTCCGGCCAGCGCCGCGGCGGCGATGGCGGCCATCGCGTACCCGGCGACGACCACCGCCCGGCGGGCTGGCGAGGGGCGCCCCGCGGCGGACAACCGGCCATCGGGCAGCGACAGCTCCAGGTGAACCGAGATCGCGACGAGCGCCGGGCCGGCGATGCCGGCGATGACGACGGCGAGGTGGTGATGCCGGGTCGGGAGGCTGGCCGCCGTGACGGTGCTTGCTGAAACACGGCCGGCGGCGGCCGCGACGGCGGCGATCAGCGTCCCGGCCGCCAGCTGCCATTGCGGCGTGCGCTCACGGGAACGGGCCGTCGCGAGGGCGACCAGCGCCCAGGTGATGACCAGTGCGGCGGTGACGGCGGCGACGCCGGTGATCCCGCCGGGCACGTGGACGGCCAGCGTGCCCGCCGCCACCCCGATGGCGGCCAGGGGCAACAAGACGCCGGCCACCAGCAGCCGCCCCGGCGAGGCGGGGGAGGGGGAGGGGGAGGGGGAGCCGCCGGGCGCGGCCAGGGGCGCGGGCTCCGTGGTCGCGGCGACGGTCGGCTTCCCGGTGACGGTCACCACCTCTCCACGGGCGCGCGCGTCGCGCTGGCCGCCGGGGCGGCCAGCGACTGGTCGGATCCGCCGGGAGCGGCGGAGTCGCCGGTGACGACCCGGCCGTCGCGCATCCGGACGATGCGCCCGGCCGCCTCGGCGACCGCGGGGTCGTGGGTGACCAGGATGATGGTCTGGCCGCCCTTGTGCAGCCGCCGCAGCAGCTCGATGATCTCGGCGCCGCCGGCGGAGTCCAGCGCGCCGGTCGGCTCGTCGGCCAGCAGCAAGGTCGGCTCGTTGGCCAGCGCGCGGGCGATCGCCAGCCGCTGCCGCTGCCCGCCGGACAGCACGCCGGGGGCCGCCGATGCCTTGTCGCTGATGCCGAGCAGGTCCAGCAGGTCCCGGGCGCGGGTCTCGGCCATCTTGCGCTTGCGGCCGGCGATGACCGACGGGAGGACGACGTTCTCCAGCACCGTCATGCCATCTAGCAGGTTGAAGAACTGGAAGAAGATGCCCATGTGACGGCGCCGCATCCGGGCCAGGTCGTCCTCACCGCGCCCGGTGACCTTCTCCCCGGCGACCGTGATCGCGCCCTCGTCGGGCACGTCCAGCCCGGCGACCAGGTTCAGCAGGGTCGACTTGCCGCAGCCGGACGGGCCCATGACGGCGATGAACT
>JAICUO010000689.1 GCA_025935815.1 Streptosporangiaceae bacterium | reverse complement strand
TCCGCTTGGCCGCTACCGCAGTTCAGTCCCCCGATGGTAGTAGCTGCCCGGCATCCGGCACGTTCCAACGCCGTTTCGTGCGCATGCTCACAAGGCAACCCCCATCGGGGGCCATCCAGGCCGAAGGCGCCGGGATTCCGCAGCCGTTACGGGCGGCCCAGGGACTCCAGGGCCACGTAGGCGTCGGAGATGAGGTCCTCGGAGTCTTCCAGGCCGATGGAGAACCGCACCGCGCCCGGGTCGATCCCGGCGGCGGCCAGCGCGCGGTCATCGAGCTGACGGTGCGTCGTCGACGGGACATGCGAGACCAGCGTGCGGGTCCCCCCCAGCGAGGTGGCCACCGAGGCTAGCCGCAGCTTGTCGACGAACGCCATCCCCGCCTCGCGCCCGCCGAACGGCGTCACTGTCACGATCGCGCCGAACCGGACCCCTTCCGGCCCGGCGTCGAACAACCGCCTGGCCAGCTCATGCTGCGGGTGCGTTCCCAGGCCCGGGTAGTCAACCCGCAGCACCGCGGGGTGGCGGGCGAGCGTGGCGGCGAACACCGACGCGGTCGCGGACTGCCTGCGCACCCGCACCGGCAGCGTCTCCAGCCCCCGGCGCAGCAAGAACGCGTCATCGGGGGACAGCGACCCGCCGGTGTCGACGCGGACCGACCGGACCTGGCTGATCAGCTCGATCTGCCCGGTGACCACGCCGCCGGTGACGTCGGAGTGCCCGCCGATGTACTTGGTGGCTGAGTGGATCACCAGGTCGGCGCCGTGCTCCAGCGGCCGGCAGATCACCGGCGGCGCGAGCGTGGAGTCCACCACCAGCAGCGCGCCGGTGTTATGGGCCAGGTCCGCGAGCTTGCGCAGGTCGGGCACGGCCGTCGTCGGGTTGGCGATCGTCTCGGCGTACACGATCCGGGTCGCCGGCCGCATCGCCGCGCGCACGGCTTCCAGGTCCGCGATATCCACGAAGGACGTCTCCACGCCGAACCGGGACAGCTGGGTGTGCAGCAGGCTGTAGGTCCCTCCGTACACGGCCGAGGAGCAGACCACGTGCGCGCCGGTCCGCAGGAACGTCATCAAGACGCCGGAGATCGCCGCCATCCCCGACGCGAACCCCTGCGCGGCCGGCCAGCGGGAAAGGTTGGCCCCCTCCAGCGCGGCGACCGCCCGCGCGAACGCGTCGACCGTCGGGTTATCGATCCGGCTGTAGCTGTAGCCGGGCACCTGGTCATTGAGGACCGCCGCGTACTCCGCCGCGCTGCCGAACGCGAACGACGCCGTCCGGTGCACCGGAGTGCCGACCGGCCGCTGGGCGGGGTCGGGCGGCGGCGGCAGGTGCACCGCGCGGGTGTTCTCGCCAAGTTGCCGACGGGCTATTTCCACGAATCAGGCTCCGTACCATTCCGGTTTAGCTGAACGTGACGCTAGCACCGACGCGGCCTCCCTGACGGGCAGCTTGTCGGCAATCACCGCGGCGACCACTTCGGTGATTGGCATCTCCACCCCGTGCTTGCGGGCCAGTTCCAGCACGGGCGCGTGGGACGTTACGCCCTCGGCGGTCTGCCCGGTGGCCGCCAGGGCCTGGGCGGTGGTCATGCCCTGGCCGAGGTGATGGCCGAACGTCCGGTTCCGCGACAGCGGCGAGCTGCACGTCGCCACCAGGTCGCCCATCCCGGCCAGGCCCGCGAACGTCCGCGGGTCGGCTCCCATCGCCTCGCCGAGCCGGGACATCTCGGCCAGGCCCCTGGTGATGAGCGTCGCCTTGGTGTTGTCGCCCAGGCCCAGCGCGACCGCGATCCCGACCGCGACCGCGATGATGTTCTTCACTGTCCCGCCCAGCTCGCAGCCGAGCACGTCGGTGTTCCAGTACGGCCGGAAGTACGGCGTGTGGCACGCCATCTGCAGCGCCTGCGCGCCTTCCTCGTCCGCGCACGCCACCACGGTCGCGGCGAACTGCCGCTCGGCGATCTCGCGGGCCAGGTTCGGGCCGGACACGACGGCCACCTGCGACGCCGGCAGGCCCAGGACCTCGACGATGACCTGGCTCATCCGCGCGCAGGTGCCCAGCTCGATGCCCTTCATCAAGCTCACCAGCAGCGCGCCCGGCGGCAGCAGCGGTGCCCATGCGGCCAGCGACGCCCGCAGCGTCTGCGCGGGCACCGCGAGCACCACCAGCTCGGCCTCGGACAGCGCCGCTGACGGGTCAGTGGTCGCCCGCAATGGCTCCGGCAGCGTGATGCCGGGCAAGTAGCGCGGGTTCTCCCGCGTCGCGCTCACCGCGGCGGCGACGCCCGGGTCGCGTGCCCACAGCACGGCGGGCGTCCCGGCATCGCTGAGGATCTGCGCGAACGTCGTCCCCCACGACCCTGCCCCCATCACGGTTGCCCTCACGCGTCGGCCGGCCCGTCCGCGGGTAGAGCCTGAGCCGGCGAGGTACCGCGGCTCGTTGCCGCTGAAATGGCTGGATCGTAGGGCACGGCAGGCGGCTCCTCGCCCCGCAGGCCTGCCACCAGGCCGGTGACGTCCGCCATGATCGCGGCGGTGGCCTCCCGCAGCGCCGTCCCGGTCAGCCGCCCGCCCTCCCACTTCGACAGGTCGACCGGGGGGCCGGCTACCGTGCGAACGGTCTTGCGCGGGAACAGCTTCACGTCTTTACTGCCGTATCGGAGGATGTGGTGGGTACCCCAGTGCGCGACCGGGATCACCGGGGCGCCGGACGTCAGCGCCAGCCGGGCCACGCCGGTCTTGGCGACCATCGGCCACAGGTCCGGGTCGCGGCTCGCGGTCGACTCCGGGTAGACGACCACCGCGGCCCCCTTGGCCAGCGCCTGCTCGGCCTGCTTGAGCACGAGCGCGGCGTCCGCCCGGCCGCGGTGCACCGGAAGCTGGCCGGCCTTGTGCAGGAACCACCCGATGAACGTGACCTCGAACATCGACGACTTGATCATGAACGTCGGGTACCGGCCGTTAGCCTGGAGGAAGAGGGCGTCCGTTCCCCAGTCCACGTAGGAGACGTGGTTGGGGGCGATGATGACCGGCCCCTTCCGGGGAATGTTCTCCGTGCCCGACCACTTGTTCCTTATCAAAATCGTAAGCAGGGGCCGCAGCACAATGACGGAGATCAGCCGCCAGGTCGGCGAGTAAGCCTTGGTCATCTAGGGGGCCTCGTCATTTTCGTCTCCGCGATGCGTAGGTGGGCACCTTGAGGTGGACAGTAGTAATCCCTGTCAAGGTACTAGCCCGCGCCAAGTCACGGCTTGAGGTCTTGGCTGGCCCGCGCCGCGGTGAGCTTGCCCTCGCCATGGCGGCCGACACGGTGCTGGCGGTCCTTGACTGCCCCGATGTCGCCCGGGTACTCGTCGTGACTTCCGATGAGGTAACCGGGCACGAACTGGCGTCACTGGGCGTGAGCGTGGCCAGCGACGAGCCGGACCGCGGGCTCAACGCCGCCCTGCGGCACGGCGCGCGCATCGCCGCGCAGAACTGGCCGGGGACCGGGACCGCGGCGCTGTCGGCGGACCTGCCCGCCTTGCGCGAGCCGGAGCTCAGCCGGGCGCTGCGGGCCGCCTCGGCCCTGCCGCCGAACCGCGCCGCGTTCGTCGCCGACGAGCAGGGCGTGGGGACCACCCTGTACGCGGCGCCGCCGGGAGCGGCGTTCCGGCCGATGTTCGGCGGGGCCTCCCGCCGGCGGCACGCGGCCAGCGGGGCCAGCGAACTGCTGCTCGAGGGCATACCAGGGCTGCGCCGGGACGTGGACACGCCAGCGGACCTGCGCGCGGCGGTCGCCTTGGGCGTGGGCACGCGCACGATGGCGGTCGCTGAGGATCTGCTCGGCGTGGCGTAGGCGGCGCCTACTCGATGGGCTGGCCAGAACCGCTCGAGTTGATGTGCACCACAGGGCAGGTCAGCGTCCGGGTTATCCCCGCGACGGCCTGTATCTGCGCCGCGACCAGCTTGCCGAGCTCGTCCATGTTCTCGGCTTTCGCGCGGACAATGACGTC
>JAICUO010000502.1 GCA_025935815.1 Streptosporangiaceae bacterium | reverse complement strand
CGCCTCAGCGACTACGGGCTCCTCGGCCCTCACGCCGTCGCCGTCGCCGTCGCCGTCGCCGTCGCCGTCGCCGTCGCCGTCGCCGTCGCCGTCAGCGGCGAGCGCGACGGGCGGCGCGGCCGCCTCCAGTGCCCTGCGTGCCACTGGCGCCTCGGCCACGTCAGCCACGTCGGGCTCGCGCACGAGATGCTGCGCCCGCAAGTGCCGCAAGATCGTCAGCCACAAGCTGAACGCCAGCAGCAGCAGCGCCCATGGCAAGACGGCCGCGACCCCCGCCGTGGCCCGGGGCGGCAGGGCCACGTTCATGGCGTGCACGGCGTCGACTCCGCCGATGACCACTACCACGACGAGGATCGCCAGCCAGGCATAGCAGCGGATCCACCACCGGGCATCGCGTAGGACCGGCGCCGCCGCGCAGGCGATGACGAGCACCGCGTCGAGGATCCCCGGGTAATAGCGGGCGAGGTCGCGCGGAACGCCGGCTTGCAAGGCTACCGCGTGCACTCCCGCGTAGGACAGCATGAACGTCGCGGCGGCCACCGCTGCCACGACGACGATGACCGCTAGTTGCACGAGACGGCCAGGCCACCGCGACCGCCTGACCGGGAAATGGACGTTCATTACCCAGTCACGCTATCGGAGGTTCATGCCGGAATGGAACGATATCGGCAGGGGCGCGGCGTGTCGCGGTACCATGCGGCGCCCCATTGGTCGGATTATCGCGACCGGCTCCCGTACGCTTGTCTCGATGACGCTTCACCTGCACGACTCCGCCGCCCGGGAAGTCCGCCCATTCCAGACCGTCCATCCCGGGCGCGTTTCGCTGTACGTGCGGGGCACGACCGCCCCCGGCCGGCCCGACATGGGGCAGTTGCGCCTGGCTGTCTGCGTCGATATCGTGATCCGCTGGCTGGAGGCGTCCGGTCATCGCGTGACTTACTGCCGGAACGTCACCGACCTCGACAACGCGGTCCGAGTCGCCGCGGAGTCCGCGGGAACCCCATGGTGGGTGCTGGCCGAGCGGGCCCGGCGGCACGACACGCAAGGCAACGCCGCCCTCGCGTGCCGGCCGCCAGACGTTGATCCCCGCGCGGTCAGCCAGGTTCCCGAGATGATCTCGTGCTTCGGGCCGGTCTTCGACATCCATGCCGAGCGCACTGACCTCATCCGCGCTGGCCAGGGACGATACTGCCTGCCCGTCGGCCAGGCGTCAGTCGCCGGGTCCATGAGCGCGGCCGCTGACCGCGCGCGGGCCGTGGAAGTGCGGTACTTCCTGGCCCAGGCGCACTACCGGGCCGCTATCGAGTGCTCCGGGGCGCGCCTGGAGGAAGCCGCCGCCGCTTACCAGCGGATCGAGCGCTTCGTCACTCGTGCGGACCGGATGATGTCGGGGGCAGTCGCCATCGCCCCGAACGGGAAGAGCCCGGCCCTCCCTGGAACTGTCCCGATTTCGTTCGCCGCCGCGATGGACGACGACCTTGACGTCCCCCGGGCGCTGATGGCGGTGCACGCGACAGTCCACGATGGCAACTACGCTATTAAGTCGGGCGACCGGGACGCGGTCGCCGCCTCCCTGGCTCAGGTGCGGACCATGCTCGCGGCGCTCGGCCTTGACCCGCTGAACCCGCACTGGGCGACCCCGGACTCTACCGGTCGGCTGCACGGCGTCATTGACGGGCTTGTCGGCTTGGCGCTGCGGCAGCAGGAGGCGGCGCGGGCACGCGGCGATTATGCTTCGGCGGGCTCCATCCGGGACACCCTGGAGACAATGGGAGTCGAGGTCGAGGACACCGCGACCGGCCCCCGGTGGGAACTAAAGCGATAGGACAAGCGGATGAGCGCGCGCAACACCGATAGCGGCAAGAGCGCGAGGAGCGGCCAGGGCCGCACGCCCGGCGGTGGCGGCTTCACCAAGTCCGGCAAGCCCCGCCCGGGCACTGGCGGTTACGGCAAGCACAAGCTTGCGGGCAAGGGGCCGACCCCGCCCGCCGAGATGCGTCCCGGGCATCCCGCGCAACGCGCCGCCGCCCGCGCCGCCAAGGCTGCCGCGGCTGGGAAAACGGCACCCGGGAAGCCCGCGTCCGGACGAACGGCTGCCCCTGCGAAGGGGGACGCCGGACGGGGCAGCCCGCGGTCCCGCCCAGCGTCGGGCGCCCCGGACCGGCCGCAAGAGCGGCGAGACGACGGGCCGGAGATGGTCGCCGGCCGTAACTCCGTCGTCGAGTCGCTACGGGCGCACGTGCCCGCGATGGCGCTGTACGTGACCAGCCGTGCCCAGGAGGATGAGCGGGTCGAGGAGGCGGTGCAACTCGCGGCCGCGACCGGCATCGCCGTCCTTGAGAGCAGCATGTTCGAGCTGGACCGGCTGACCGACAACGCCGTGCACCAAGGCGTCGCCCTGCGGATCCGGCCCTATGAGTACGCTCACCCAGATGACCTGCTGACCGGCCAGCCCGGCGCGACGCCGTCGCGGACGGCGCCGCTCATCGTCGCCCTCGACGGGGTGACCGACCCGCGGAACCTGGGCGCCATCGTGCGGTCGGCCGCCGCCTTCGGGGCCTGCGGGGTGGTCGTGCCCTCGCGCCGCAGCGCCAGCGTGACGGCGAGCGCCTGGAAGTCCTCGGCCGGCGCGCTGGCCCGGCTGCCGGTCGCCCGGGTCGTCAACCTGACCAGGGCGCTAGAGGCCTACAAGCAACGCGGACTGTTCGTCGCCGGCCTCGACGCCGAGGGCAAGGTGGACGTGCACGAGATGTCGATCGCTGATGGCCCGATGGTCCTCGTCGTCGGCTCCGAGGGCCGTGGCCTGTCCCGGATCGTCGCCTCCGCCTGCGACATGGTGGTCCGCATCCCGATGGCATCCGGCACGGAGTCACTCAACGCCGGCATCGCCGCTTCCATCGCGCTCTACGAGATCGCCACGGTACGCGCCCGGCAGCCGCAGTAGCTGCTCACCCTGGCCGCCCCGAATCGCATGTGCGCGAACCAGCCCGGACCCGGTAACCTGGCAGCACTCGTATCCGGCCCCGCCGGACACGCGCCGGTGTAGCTCAGATGGCTAGAGCGATGGTCTTGTAAACCGTAGGTCAGGGGTTCGACTCCCCTCACCGGCTCCCAGATCCCAGATCCGCCCCTTGCGCAAACGGCATCCGTACCCCCGCCCCACCAGTGGGAATGCCTTCGAGTGCCGTGGTGAAGCGCCGTCCGCTCATGGACCCAGTCTGCCGCAGGCCCAACTCCCAGCGAAACCTCCCGCCGATTCACGGAATAAATACCTTGCGATACGCGGTTACCGTTTCTACTATGAATCACATGAGGACGACGCGGAAGGAGGCGAGCACAGTGGGATCAGGTACGGCGCGGGGCGAGATATCGAGAGACAACCGACGGCATGAAGACGGCGGTCAGTGCTCGCGACCGTTTAGCGCCTCGTGGCCCAGTACTTCGCTGGGGCACAGTTCTTCGTGGCGCGGTACCAGTGCCGCCGCGAATATCTCCCTAGGCATCGACTATGCCCAGGGCATCGGGCGGGTTCCCGTGTAACGCCTTCCAGGCGATTGCCGGAGCCGCCCTCAGGGATACCTGACGGGCGGTTTTTCTTTGCCCTGCTTTCCCTTAGGGACGTAGTTCAACGGCAGAACAGCAGTCTCCAAAACTGCCCATGTGGGTTCGATTCCTGCCGTCCCTGCGAGCCTCTTGACAGGCTAGTCAGTCGAAAGACTGTTGAGAATTCCATAGCGTGAGCACCATAGGGGGCAGGCCGATCGGGCCTGCCCGGCGGCAGGTCGGTCCGACCTGCCGCGCTGCCGCCGTGCCCGCGTTGGCCTTAGGGGGACTGCGGGCCCGGCGGCCCGGGGGGTGCCAGCTAAGGTAGCGGTCGCGCCTTGCAAGCGTTGACGTAACCGGTTCGATTCCGGTCTCCTCCACATTCCCTCATGTGGTGCATCGGGATGTCGTGTAATGGTTAGCGCGCCTGGCCTGGGACCAGGTAGACGGAGTTCGATTCTCTGCTTCCCGACTCGTGGCTCTTTAGCTCAACAGGAAGAGCGTCCGGTTGAAGCCCGGGAGGTCCCTGTTCGGTTCAGGGGAGAGCCATCATGCCCTACTGGTCTAACGGCTATGACCCCAGTCTTCCAAACTGGAGATCGCGGTTCGATTCCGCGGTGGGGCTCTCGCGCGCCGCGAGCTATACAGGTGAAGCACTCGACTCTTAATCGAGGGAAACGGAGTTCGAGCCTCCGGCGGCGTACGAATGGGGGAGTCGCGCAACTGGCAGACGCGGCGGCTTCAAGTACCGCACGGTGCGGGTTCGAATCCCGCCTCCCCTACCAGCTCCCTTAAACGATGCCCATTCGTTCAACCGGCAGGACAGCGCGCTCTGGACGCGCTAATCGTGGTTCGAATCCACGGTGGGCAGCGACGCCGCCGCGCACGGCTGCGGCTCCGCTTTCGTACAGCGGATGGCCCGGGTCGGCACCGGGTGGCGGCTCACCTGTGCTCGTACTCCAACCATGGCAGAGAGGCCAGCCCGAGATGCTGGATGCTGCGGGTTCGAATCCCGCCGAGCGCACGCAGTCCCAGTCCCAGCTCATGCCTGCTTAGTGACAGCGGTAAGCACGCCTCCCCGGTACGGAGGCAGCCGGGGTTCGACTCCCCGAGCAGGCTCGTTTAGTACATGCGGTTGTAGCTCAGCTTGGTCAGAGCGTCTCCATGCCACGGAGAGGGTCACCAGTTCAAATCTGGTCAGCCGCTCGCATGCCGCTCTAGCCCAACTGGCAGTAGGCGCAGGGCTCAGAACCCTGACAGTGTGAGTTCGAATCTCACGGGCGGTACTGACGGAAGGTGAACCGGACAGGCGCGCCGGGCCCCGTTGCTAGCGGGTGCGACGTAGTGATGCGTTGGCTTTCGAGTAGCCCCCCTTCCTCTCACGGATGGTGAACCGGACAGGCGCGCCGGCTTCGTTTGGAACGCGAATGTGGGGTAACACCTAGCGGATCGTGTCCGCCGCCATCCTCGGAACGAGAACCTGCCAGGTGGCAGGCGCCGCTTCGAAAGCGGATGGCCGTACGGGCGGTGGGGGTCGGGACCTCCTCGTTCCTCGCCGAACGGCGGGAAGTAGACCTTCGGGAAGACGCGCCGCCGGCGCGGCAACGAGCCCTGAAAGCTCGTGGCGGTCGCGAGGCCGCGGGGCTCGACACCTCCGTCTTCCGCTGGCTCGTAGCTCACCGGGTGAGAGCACTCGTCTGATACGCGAGAGGTAGTGGGTTCAAGTCCCGCCGAGCCAACCAATCCCGGCCAGCCCCAGCCGGTCACAGCGCGGTAGCTGAGCGGTTCTAGCGCCGGTCTCATAATCCGGATCACGCGGGTTCGATCCCCGCCCGCGCTACGGGAGAGTGGCCAAACCGGTGAAGGCGCTCGTCTTATAAGCGAGAGACGTGCGGGTTCAAGCCCCGCCTCTCCCACATGCGCGTCGCTGGTGCAACGGATAGCACAGCTGCCTTCTAAGCGGATAATCCGAGTTCGATTCTCGGGCGACGTACGGCGCGTTGGAGCAACGGTTACCTCACCTGACTCTCAATCAGGAGAATGCGGGTTCGACCCCCGCACGCGTCACGACACCGCACCCATCGCGGTGCTGCACAAGGTGCACAAGGCCCCATCGTCCATGGGTTAGGATCACTGCCCTTCAAGCAGTGGAACGGAGTTCGAGCCTCCGTGGGGCTACTGCGCGGTCGTCTAACGAGAGGACGCCGGCCTCATAAGCCGGGTGATGACGGTTCGAGTCCGTCCCGCGCCACCAATCTCGCGTAGTCCAATCGGCAGGACAGCGGACTGTTACTCCGTTAGGTAGAGGTTCGAATCCTCTCGCGAGAGCCTATGCTCACACTCATTGGCCGTGTAGCTCAACGGTAGAGCACCATCCTGTCACGGTGGCAGGTGCCGGT
>JAICUO010000211.1 GCA_025935815.1 Streptosporangiaceae bacterium | reverse complement strand
GAGGCGTTGGCCACCGCGCAGGCCAGCGGGTTCCCCATGAACGTCGGCCCGTGCGCCAGGACGGGCAGTTCGCCCCGGCTGATCCCGGCCGCTACCTCCGAGCTGCACAGCGCCGCCGCCAGGGACAGGTACCCGCCGGTCAGCGCCTTGCCGACGCACATCACGTCCGGCGAGACCCCGGCGTGCCCGGCCGCGAACATGGCCCCGGTCCGGCCGAACCCGGTCGCGATCTCATCGAAGATCAGCAGCACCCCGTGCTCGTCGCAGGCCTCCCGGAGCACGCGCAGGTAGCCAGGGTCATGGAAGCGCATCCCGCCCGCGCCCTGGACGACGGGCTCTACGATCACGGCCGCGAGCTCGTCCTCGTGGGCGGCGATGAGGTCCCGCACGGACCGCGCGTAGGCCGGGTCGACGCCCGCCGCGAAGCCCGCGGGGGGCAGGCCGGCGAACACCTGGCGGGGCAGGACCTCATCCCACATGCGGTGCATGCCGCCGTCGGGGTCGCATACCGACATCGCCATGAACGTGTCCCCGTGGTAGCCGCCGCGCCAGGTCAGCAGCCGCCGCTTGGCAGGGCGGCCAGCAGACCTGAAGTACTGCAGGCACATCTTCACCGCGACCTCGACCGACACCGAGCCGGAGTCGCACAAGAACACGTGCTCCAGCCCGTCCGGGGCCAGCGCGGCGAGCCGGTCGCACAGCGTCACGGCCGGCTCGTGGGTCAGCCCGCCGAACATCACGTGGCTCATCCGGCGCAGTTGATCCCGCGCGGCGGCGTCCAGGACCGGATGCGCGTAACCGTGGATCGCCGCCCACCACGACGACATCCCGTCGATGAGCTCCTCGCCGGAGGCGAGCCGCAGCCGCACCCCGGACGCGGAGGCCACCGGCAGCGGCGCGATCGTCCCCGGCATCGGTGCGTACGGGTGCCAGGCCCGTCTCCGGTCCAGCTCAGCGAGCTTCTCAGCAGACAGCATTCAACCGATTATGCCCCAACGAGCCCGCGCGCCCCGCCCCCTGGGATGCCGCCTGCCGACGGCATCTTGACACGGGTTAGCGGCGGGCGCCGGATTTCTTCTTCTCGCGGATGCGCATCGTCACCTTCACCGGGGTGCCCTCGAAGCCGAACTCCTCGCGCAGGCTCCGCTCGATGAACCGCCGGTAGGTCTCCTCCAGGAAGCCGGTGGTGAACAGCACGATGTGCGGCGGCCTCGTCCCGGCCTGGGTCGCGAACAAGATCTTGGGCTGGCGGCCGCCCCGCAGCGGCGGCGGGGTCGCCTGCACGAGCCGGGTGATCCAGGCGTTTAGCTGACCGGTGGGCACCCGCCGGTCCCAGCTCGCCAGGGCCGTCTCCAGGGCGGGCACCAGCTTGGCGACGTTGCGCCCGGTCTCGGCGGAGATGTTGACCCGGGGCGCCCAGCGGGCCGAATACAGCGCCCGCTCGATCTCTCGCTCCAGGTAATGGCGGCGCTCCTCGTCGGTGAGGTCCCACTTGTTGTAGGCGATGACAAGCGCCCGGCCTGCCTCGATCACCATCGTCAAGATGCGCAGGTCCTGATCGGTGAGCGGCTCGGACGCGTCGATCAGCACGACCGCGACCTCGGCCCGGTCCAGAGCGGAGGACGTGCGCAGCGCCGAGTAGTAGTCGGCGCCCTGGCTCTCCCGGAACCGGCGCTTGATCCCCGCGGTGTCCACGAACCGCCACGGCTTGCCGCCCAGCTCGATGACCTCGTCGACGGGGTCGCGGGTGGTGCCCGCCACCGGCGAGACCAGGGCGCGGTTCTCCCCGGCGAGCTTGTTCAGCAGGCTGGACTTCCCGACGTTCGGCCGGCCGATCAGCGCGACGCGACGCGGGCCGCCCGCGATGCCGAACCGCTGCGGCGGCGCCTCCGGCAGCGCGTCGAGCACCAGGTCGAGCAGGTCACCGCTGCCCCGCCCGTGCAGGGCGCTGACCGCGAACGGCTCACCGAGGCCCAGCGACCACAGCGACATCGCGTCGGACTCGTTCTTGGCGTCGTCGACCTTGTTGGCCGCCAGGATGACCGGTTTCCCGGCCCGGCGCAGCACCCGGGCGACCGCCTCATCCTCATCGGTGGCGCCGACCCGCGCGTCCACCACGAACAGCACCGCGTCGGCGAGCTCGACGGCCATCTTCGCCTGCTCGGCGATCTGCGCCGACAGGCCCCGCGCGCGCGCCTCCCAGCCGCCGGTGTCCACCACCGTGAACGTCCGGCCGCGCCAGGTCGCGTCGTACGCGACCCGGTCCCGGGTCACGCCGGGGACATCCTGCACGACCGCCTGCCGGCTGCCCAGGATGCGGTTCACCAGGGTGGACTTGCCGACGTTGGGCCGGCCGACCACCGCCAGGACCGGCTGCCCGGCCGGGGTGTCCACGAAGCCGGGAACCGGCCCGGCGGCGCCGGCCTCCTCGGTAAGCCCGGCGGAGTCCTCGGGCCCGTCCGCGAAATCGTCGTCACCGTCTTGGAAGTCCTCCTCATCGAGGACGTCGAACGCGCCCTCGTCCGCGTCGTCCCAGCCCGCGTCCACCCACCTGCCCGCGTCGGGGGCACGGGTGGCAGGGGCCACGGGCTCGTTGGGCTGAGTCATGAGCTTTTGTCTCCTGTGCAGGCGAAGGTCCCCGCACGGTCGCGAGCCAGGACGGCGATCGCGTCGATCACCTCGGCGAGGGTGAGGTCGGTTGAGTCAATGAGCAGCGCGTCGGCGGCCATCGCGGACTGCGCCGCGTCCAGCCGGTCCCGGCGGTCCTGGTCCGCCTCGGTGTCGGCCAGGCTGGTCCCCTGGTCGCTGGCGTGCCGGGTGGCGCGGGCGCTGCCCGCGGCGGTCAGGAAGACCTTGACGAGGGCGCCGGGCGCGACGACGGTGCCGATGTCGCGGCCCTCGGCGACGATGCCGGGCGCGGCGGCGGCGATGATCGCCTGCTGCTGGGCGATCAGGTGCGCGCGAACCTGCGGGACGGAGGCCACCGTGCTGACGCGGGTGGAAATCTCCCGGGTGCGGATCGGCGCCGAGACGTCCTGGCCGTCAACGCGCGTCCACGGGTGCCCGGGGTCGCCGCTCACCTCGATCGCCGGGATCGCGGCGCCGGCGGCGACCGCCGCCCGGTCCTCGGTGTCGACCCCCTGGGAGACAAGCCACCAGGTCAGTGCCCGGTACATGGCGCCGGTATCCAGGTAGCGCAGCCCCAGCGTGCTGGCGACACCCCGCGACGCGCTCGACTTCCCCGAACCCGACGGCCCGTCTATCGCGATGACCAGCCCGCCTGGCATTGAAATTCCCACCCGGCAATGGTACGCGGGATCGCGGGCAGGTAAGTCAGCGGCTCAGCCGCTCTTGCGGCGGAAGGACCGGCGCGTGGACGCCGGGCCGTGCGCGACCTGCGCCTTGCCCTTGGCCTTGCCGTCCGCGGCCGACGTGTCCCTGGTATTGGCCTTGTTCTTGCGGTCCAGGGCCTCGCGGAAATGCCGCTTCACGTCATCGAGATCCGGCCCGTCGCCGTCCTCCGGTGCCGGGTCCGCCTCAACGGATGCGTCCGCCTCAGGGGCCGCCGCGGCCTGCGCAGCCTCGGCCGTCCCGGCGCTCGCCTCGGTGGAACCCGGCGAGGCGTCATCCTGCGCGCTGTCATTCATAGGAGCAAGCTTAAGGCCACGTGACCGCCTGGTTAGCGCCGGACGGGCCAGCCGCCGGCGTCCATCGCGTCCAGGAGCCGGGCGACCTCGCCAGGCCGGACCGACAACTCCGCGACGCCGACGGGCAGGCCAGGAGAGTGCTCGATCCGGATGTCCTCGATGTTCACGCTGGCCGCGCCCGCCGCGGCGAACAGCCGGGCCAGCTCACCCGGCTGGTCAGCGATGACGACCTGGACCACCGTGAACTCGGGCGGCTTGCCGCCGTGCTTGCCGGGGATGCGGGCCACTCCGGCCCGGCCCTGGTCTAGCAGGCGGGCGACCGTGTCGTCGGTATCCCCGGCGGCACCGCTGGCCAGCGCCCGGGCGGTGGCCGCAAGGTCGTCGGCGACCGCCTGGAGGATCTGCGCGACCGGGGCGGCGTTCGCGGCCACGATCTGGGCCCACAGCTCCGGGTCGCCCGCCGCGATCCGGGTCACGTCGCGCAGCCCCTGGCCAGCCAGCCGCAGGGCCTCGGCGGGCGCGGACGGCCCGGCCAGCCGGGCCGCCATGGCGACCGACACCAGGTGCGGGGCGTGCGAGACGAGGGCGACCCACTGGTCGTGGGTCGCCGCGTCCACCCGGACCGGGTCGGCGCCGCAGGCCACCACCAAGTCCGTGACCGCGTCGACGGCGGCGGGCGCGTTCTCCGGCAGCGGGCACAGCGCCCAGGTGCGGCCCAGGAACAAGTCAGCGCGCGCGGCGGCCGGCCCGTGCTTCTCCCGGCCGGCCAGCGGGTGGCCGGGCACGAACGCCTCCAGGTCGCAGCCGGCCGCGCGCGCCTGCTGGGCCGGCAGTGACTTGACGCTCGCGACGTCGGTGTACACGTCGGCGACGGCGCACTCCTGGGCATGCGCCAGCCCGGTGGCCACGAAGGCGGGCGGCATCGCGAGCAGCGCGATATCCGCGATCCCCTTGGCGTCGCGCAGGTCCGGGACGACGACGCCGGCCCCCATGTCCGCGGCGAGCTGGGCGGTCGCGGGGTCGGGGTCGCTGAGCCAGACCTCACCGCCGTGCTCGCGCAGCGCCAGGGCCACCGAGGTGCCGATCAGGCCTGCCCCGATGATGAGCACTCTGGGAAGCGTCATCAGTGGTTCGCACCTCCAGTTTGAGCCTGCCCGATACAACTTTCGCTTTTTCATCGGGCAGGCATCGCGGGGTACGGGGGTCGCCCCCCGGGAGATAACTGCGCGATGTCCAGCCGGAGGGCGGTGGCGCCGCGCAGGTACACGTGCTGCAGCTGCGAGCGCGGCCGGTCCGTCTCCACGTGCGCCATCAGCCGGACCACGCGCGGCATGGCGCCCGGGACGCGGATCTCCTGCGCGCACATGAGCGGCACGTCGTGAAAGCCGATCTTACGGGCCGCGAGCGCGGGGAACTCCGCGGTGAGGTCGTGGGTCACGGTGAACAGGACGCTGATCACGGCGTCCGGCGTGAGCTCGTTACGGCTCATCACCGCGGACATCAGCTCCGCGGTCCCCTCCAGGATCTCCTCCCGCCCGTACCCGTCGAGCTGGATCGCCCCGCGTATAGCCCGGACTGCCACGTCTGTCATCCCTCCAAATTTCGGCGCCCTCAGGGTACCGCCGGATGCTGGCCTCACAGCCCCACGGCCGCGTACAGCTCCCCGATTTCCTTCGTGGTCAGGTCGCGGGTGGTACCGGGTCGCAGGCTGCCCAGCCGGACCGGCCCCACGTCGGTGCGGACCAGCCGGCTGACCGGGTGGCCCGCCTCGGCGAGCATCCGCCGGACGATGTGCTTGCGGCCCTCGTGCAAGGTGATCTCCACCTGGGCGCGCGCGCCGGACTGGGCGATCAGCCGGAACTTGTCGGCGACCGCGATCCCGTCCTCCAGTTCCACGCCGCGGGCCAGCGTCTGCCCCAGCGACTTCGGCACCGGGCCGGGCACCTCGGCGATGTAGGTCTTGGCCACCTCATAACTCGGGTGCGCGAGGCGGTGCGCGAGCTCGCCGTCGTTGGTGAGCAGCATCAGCCCCTCGGTCTCGTAGTCGAGCCGGCCAACGTGGAACAGCCGCTCGCCCCGGTCGCCCAGGAAGTCGGTGATCGTCGCCCGTCCCCGGTCGTCCGACATCGCTGTCAGCACCTTCGCGGGCTTGTTGAACGCCAGGTAGACCACGTCCTGCCGGGCCGGGATGCGCTTGCCGTCCACCCGGATGACCTGGGTCTGCGGGTCGACCCGGGCACCGAACCGGCGGACCGTCTGCCCGTCGACCTCGACCCGGCCGGCGCCGATCAGCTCCTCGCAATGCCGGCGGCTGCCAACCCCGGCGGCCGCGAGCACCTTCTGCAGCCGGACCCCGCCGGGCACGTCGGTCAGGTCGTCCCGGTCGCCGCCGCCCGCGTCGTCGCCCGGCGCGCGGGCGGCGGCGAACTGCTCATCGCCGGCGTCCCAGCCGATCTCGCGCATCGCCCGGATCCGCGCCTGGGCCTCCGGCGACAGCCCGCTGATGTCGGGGCGGGGGCGCTGCTGGCCCGACGGAGTGCGCCGCAGGCTGTGCTTGTCCGGGCGCGGGCGCTGCGGTCCGCTAGGCCCGCGTGTGCTCATTGTCCTCAATGTCCTCGATGTTGTCCGGCAGGAACGGCGCCAGGTCGGGCAGGTCGTCCAGGCTCGCCACGCCCAGCCGCTCCAGGAAGTACCCCGTCGTCCGGTACAGGATCGCCCCGGTCTCCGGGTCAGTGCCACTTTCCTCAACGAGGCCCCGCAGCACCAGCGTGCGCATGACGCCGTCGCAGTTGACGCCCCGCACCGCCGACACGCGCGCACGGCTGACCGGCTGCCGGTAGGCAACCACGGCGAGGGTCTCCAGGGCGGCCTGGGTCAGCCGCACCTCCTGGCCATCCCGGACGAACCGCTCGACGAGCGCGGCGCAGTCCTCGCGGGTGTACAGCCGCCATCCGCCGGCGATCTCCCGCAGGTCAAACCCCCGGCCGCCGGCGGTATATTCCGCCGCCAGCTCCGCCAGCGTCGCCGCGACCTCGCCGCGCGGGCGCTCAAGCACCTGCGCCAGCAAGACCTCAGGGACCGGCTCGTCGGCGACCATCATGATCGCCTCCAGCGCGGCCCGCAGCCCCGGTCCCGCGTCCTCGAAGGCCGCGTCGTCCGGAGCAGTGCCATCCAGAGTGGTGCCATCCAGAGCAGTGCCATCCAGAGCAGTGCCGTTCGCGGGGGCGCCGTCCGGAGTGCCGCCTTCTGGGGTACTTCCTTCGGGGATGCCCCCGTCTGCCGAGTATTCGCTCGTCACTTGTATTCTTCTTCGCCTTCCGTTGTTTCCCCGACGGTACCCGCTCCGGGCGGCGCGAGCACCACGTCGCGGTCTCCTCCGGTCCAGTTCACGTACAGGTCGCCCAGCGGGGTCACCTGCTCGAAGGCGACCACGTCCTCCCGGTACAGCTCCAGCAGGGCCAGGAACGACGCGACGACCTCGTAGTTCCCGGCCGCCCCGGCGGTGAGCTGGCGGAACGAGGCGCGGCCAGCGCGGCGCAGCTGGCCGGCGATGAGCACCGCCTGCTCCCTGATGGACACGAACGGCGCGTGGATGTGCTCGGTGGACACCGTCGGCGGCTTCTTCGGGGTCAGCGCCCGGGCGGCCAGCGCCGCGAACTCCTGCGCGCCGAGGGTGAACAGCACCTCGGGCAGCAGTTGCGCGAAGCGCGGCTCCAGCGGGACCCGCCGGGGGAACCGCCGGGCGGCGGCGGCCATCTGCCCGGCGAAGATCGCCGCGACCTCCTTGTACGCCCGGTACTGCAGCAGCCTGGCGAAGAGGAGGTCCCGCGCCTCCAGCAGCGCCAGGTCCTCCTCGTCTTCCACCTCCCCCGAGGGCAGCAGCCGCGCTGCCTTCAGGTCCAGCAGGGTCGCGGCGACGACGAGGAAGTAGCTGACGTGATCCAGGTCCCAGCCGCCGGAGCGCTGCCGGATGTAGGCGATGAACTCATCGGTGACCTTGGACAGGGACACCTCGGTGATGTCCAGCTTGTGCTTGGAGATCAGCCCGAGCAGCAGGTCGAACGGCCCCTCGAAGACGTCCAGGTGCACCTCGAAGGCGCCGGAGCCACGCGGCGCGTCCCGCTGGGCTTCCCCCGTGAGGTCTTTCGCTGCCTCGTTCACATTAACGACGGTATCGGCTCGCCAGTGTCGCCTGGTGCTGTCCCATCGGCTTCCTCCCCGGGGCGGGGGTGCGGCGTGGCGCTGATCCCGATCCGCCGGGCCAGCAGGCTGTCCTTGCCGCGGGCGTCGAGGTCGGCCAGCAGCACGGCGATGGCCTCGCGGACGAGCCTGCCGCGGTCGATGACCAAGCCGAACCGGCGCAGGGCCAAGCGCGATTGCTCAAGATCGAGCAGCTCGGCGGCGGACAGGTAGACGGTGATCTTGTGGTCGTGCTTTTCCCTGCCGGTCGCCGGGCGTTCACCAGACCCGGCTGGCTCAGGTGCGACGGGGCGCAGGAGCTCCTGAACCCCGGGGATACTTACCCGGCGTGACCGCCCCCTGCCTGCCGCCACCGCTCAAGTACCTCCTTGGCAAGTTCACGGTAGGAACTAGCCCCCATCGATCCCGAATCGAAGCGGGTGATGGGCTCACCTGCAACGGTAGCGTCTGGGAAGCGCACGGTGCGGTTGATCACGGTATGAAAAACCTTGTCACCGAACCCGTTGACGATCGACCCCAGCACCTCGCGGGTGTGCAGCGTGCGAGAGTCGTACATGGTGCCGAGCAGCCCGTCGATGGACAGCGACGGGTTCAGCCGCCGCTGGACCTTGTCGATCGTCTCCATCAGCAGCGCGACGCCCCGCATCGCGAAGTACTCGCACTCCAGCGGGATGAGCACGCTGTTGGCGCAGGCGAGCGCGTTGATCGTGAGCAGGCCGAGGGACGGCTGGCAGTCGATCAGGATGTAGTCGTAGTCGGGCACGACTGCCTTCAGCGCGCTGCCGAGGATGTACTCGCGGCCGACCTCGTGCACGAGCTGGACCTCCGCGCCGGACAGGTCGATGTTGCTCGGCAGCAGGTCCATGTTGTCGACGCTGGTTTTGAAGAGCACGTCGTGGGCGGTGACGCCGCGCTCCAGGAGCAGGTTGTAGACCGTCAGGTCGATGTCGTGCGGCTGGATGCCCAGGCCCACCGACAGCGCCCCCTGCGGGTCGAAGTCAACCAGCAGCGTCCGCCGTCCCTGCTCGGCCAGCGCCGCGCCGAGGTTGATGGTCGTGGTCGTCTTGCCGACGCCGCCCTTCTGGTTGCAGACCGCCACGATCCGGGCCGGGCCGTGCGTGGCCAGCGGCTCCGGAATCGGGAAATGCGGCAGTGGGCGGCCGGTCGGCCCGATGTCTCCTGGCAAGAGCTCGATTGCTCGGGTTGCTGCCACCAGCGTTAAACCTCCCCGGGGCTTGTCATGTAAGCCACGTCGACCCAGCTGCGAAACTTGCTCGGGACAGTAGGCGTTACGCGGGGCCACTTCAAGGAGGCTCGCCGCGAGCTGGATACTAATTTGTTATTTCCGGCCGGCTACCCCAGGGCCCGCGGGTGCGCGGCGGCGTAGACCTCGCGGAGCTTGTCCACCGTGACGAGAGTGTAGACCTGCGTGGTGGCCACGGAGGCGTGTCCGAGCAATTCCTGCACGACCCGGATGTCCGCGCCGCCATCGAGCAGGTGGGTGGCGAAGGAGTGCCGCAAGGTATGCGGCGAGACCTCGCTGGTCAGCCCCGAGCGCTCCCACGCCGCGCGCAGGATGCCCCACGCGCCCTGCCGGGTCAGCCGGCCGCCCCGGGCGTTCAGGAACACCGCCGGGCTGGCCCGCTTGGCGTGCGGGGCAAGCGCCGGACGGCCGCGCACGAGGTAGGCGCCCAGCGCCCGGACGGCGTAACCGCCCACGGGCACGACCCGCTCCTTGCCGCCCTTGCCGCGCAGCCGCACGACCGGGCTGGCGGCGTCGATGTGCAGGTCATCGATGTCCAGGCCGGTCACCTCGGAGATCCGGGCCCCGGCGCCGTACAGGAACTCAAGCAGTGCCCGGTCGCGCAAGGCCCGCGCGTCGGGGTCGGCGGTGCTCCCGGCCGCCTCCAGCAGGCGCTCCACTTCCTCGACCGAGATCGCCTTGGGCAGCCGCCGGGGCGGCGGGGGCGGGCTGACCTCAAGAGCCGGGTCGCTGTCGGTCAGGCCCTGCTTGCGCGCGAAGGCGTGCAGCCCGCGCACCGCGATCACGGCGCGCCCGGCCGAGCTCGCGGCCAGCGGGGGATGGCCGGCATCCCCCTGGCGCAGCGCCGCCAGGAACTCCGCGACGTCGCGGCTGGCGACCTCACCGAGGGCGGTCTTCCCGCGCCGGGCCAGGTGCTCGCCATAACGGCGCAGGTCCCGGCGGTAGGCCTCGACGGTGTTGCCCGCCAGCCCCCGCTCCACGACGAGGTACCGCAGATACCCCGCGGCCGCCCGCTCAACGCTTACCTCGCCCACAAGGCACGAGTCTAGAGAAGTAAAAGCCCCCGTCCCCCCGGGGAAAGGGGACGGGGGCTGCTCTAGCGCGCGGCGGGAGCGGCGCCCGCTACGCCACGACCTCCGCGATGGGGGTCCACGGCAGCGCGTGCGCGGCGGCGACCGGGCCGCTGGTGAGGATCCCGTGGTGGGTGGACAGGCCCGCGGCCAGCGCCGGGTCGGCGTGCAGGGCCTCGCGCCACCCGCGGTTGGCCAGCTCGACCGCGTAGGGCAAGGTGACGTTGGTCAGCGCGTAGGTGGAGGTGTGCGGCACCGCGCCGGGCATGTTGGCGACGCAGTAGAACACGGAGTTGTGCACGCGGAAGACCGGGTCGGCGTGCGTGGTGGGCCGGGAGTCCTCGAAGCAGCCGCCCTGGTCGATCGAGATGTCGACAAGCACCGAGCCGGGCTTCATGCGCTTGACCAGGTCGTTGCTGACGATCTTGGGCGCCTTGGCGCCCGCGACCAGCACCGCGCCGACCACCAGGTCAGCGTCGATCACGGCGCGCTCGACCTCGTAGGCGTTGGAGACCACCGTCTGGACCCGGCCCTGGTAGTGGGAGTCGAGCCGGCGGAGCCGCGCGATGTTCTTGTCGAGGACGGTCACCTGCGCGCCCATGCCGACGGCGATCTGCGTAGCGTGAGCGCCGGAGACGCCCGCGCCGATGACGACGGCCTTGGAGGCGTACGTGCCGGGCACGCCGCCGAGCAGCGCGCCGTAGCCGCCGCCGGAGCGCATCAGGTGGTAGGCGCCGACCTGCGGGGCGAGCCGCCCGGCGACCTCCGACATCGGGGCCAGCAGCGGCAGCGAGCCGTCGGCGAGCTGGACCGTCTCATAGGCGATGGAGGTGACCTTGCTGGCCAGCAGAGCGTCGGTGCAAGCCTTGTCCGCGGCCAGGTGCAGGTAGGTGAACAAGACCAGCCCCCGGCGCATGCGGTGGTACTCCTCCGCGACGGGCTCCTTGACCTTGAGCACCATGTCGGCGGTGCCCCAGACCTCGTCGGGGTCGGGGATGATCGTGGCGCCGGCCGCGACGTAGGCGTCGTCGGGCAGCGAGGAGCCTCCGCCCGCGTCCTTCTCGATGTAGACCTCGTGGCCGTGGCTCGTCAGCTCGCGCACGCCCGCCGGGGTGATCGCGACGCGGTACTCGTGGTTCTTTACCTCGCGGGGAACGCCGACCTTCATGACCTTGACTGCCTTTCGCTCGCTGCAGGGCGCGCACTGTCCTTTCGTTCAATGGTGCATAATCTTCGGCTTCAAGTAAATATTAGCGAAGATCATTCTGTATAATAGAGTTATGGCTTTTGAAGGTTCTCACTCGGCCGCGCGCGAGGTCGCCGGGCCGAATAACGTTCGGTCCGACGCAGTGCGCGGGGCGAGCGGCGCAGCGGTGCCCGGCCTCGACGCGATCGACCAGGTGATCGTCCGCGAGCTAGCTCGCGACGCACGGCTGCCCAACAACGAGCTTGCCGCGCGGGCGGG
>JAICUO010000931.1 GCA_025935815.1 Streptosporangiaceae bacterium | reverse complement strand
CCCGCTTACACTCCGATGACCCGGGCGTACGCGGTACCGCCGGCGTTGCCGGTTGCGAGCTGACCGCGGGTCTGCGCCCACAAGACGAGGCCGTAGGCGAGGACGGCGAGCGGGCTGGGGCGCTACCAGGAGCTGGCCCCGCAGCTGCTGGAGGCGACGACCAGCTATCCGTTGCAGGAGCGGTTCCATGCCCAGCTCATGCTCGCGCTGGCGGCCGCCGGCCGGCGGGCCCAGGCGCTGGACGCCTACCAGCAGGCACGCCGGACCCTCATCGACGAGCTCGGCATCGAGCCCGGCCCCGAACTGCGCGCTGTCCACCAGCAGATCCTGGCAGCCGGCGCGCAGACGGCACCCGCGGCTGACGCCACTCCGGCGCGGGAAGCCCACGGTACCGCCACCGTCCGGGCCCTTGACCACCCCCCGCACACCGCCGACCACGCGGCCGGGCTGCCCCAGCCGGCCCGCGAGCCAGCCGCCCTCGCACGGCCACGCCGCCCTGGGCGGCAGCGGCGCCGCCTGCACGAGGGCATTCTGGCCGGAGGCGAGGCCGGGCCGGCCGCGCCCGCGTCGGCCGGAGAGCCGGCAACGTCCGCGGGGGCGCACGCTCCGCGGCCGCGCCAGCTGCCGGCGGCTCCCGGGCATTTCACCGGTCGCGATGCCGAGATGGAATGGCTGACAGGGCTTGCGGAGCGCGGCGAGTCGGCCGGAGCCGGGGGCACGGTGGTGATCTCGGCGATCGACGGGATGGCGGGAATCGGCAAGACCGCGCTGGCCGTGCACGCTGCCCGCCGGCTGTCCGGGCGGTTCCCGGGCGGGCAGCTGTTCATCGACTTGCACGGCTACACTAAGGGCCAGCCGCCTCGCGAGCCGGGTCAGGCGCTCGAGGCGTTCCTGCGCGCCCTGGGCGTGCCCGCGGGGCAGATCCCCCGGGAAACCGAGGAGTGCGCCGCGCTCTACCGCCAGCACCTGGCCGACACCAGGACCCTGATCGTGCTGGACAACGCGAGAGATGAGGCGCAGGTGCGTCCCCTGCTGCCGGGTGAGCCCGGGTGCCTGGTGCTGGTCACCAGCCGCAGGCGCCTGAAGGGCCTGGACGACGCGCGCAGCCTAGCCCTCGACCTGCTGCCGCCGCAGGACGCGGTCGCGCTGCTGCGCGCCGTGGCCGGAGCCGGGCGCATCGCGGCCAGCGACCCGCTGCTCGGCGAGATCGCCGGCCTGTGCGGGCGGCTGCCCCTCGCGCTGCGGATCGGCGGTGCGCTGCTGCGCCACCGCCCGGCGTGGAGCCCGGGGCACCTGGCCGGGCTGCTGCGCGACCAGCAGCACCGGGTGCAGGCCCTGTCCGACGGGGAGCGCGACCTGGCCGCGGTGTTCGACCTGTCCTACGCCGGCCTGGATGAACCGCGCCGGCTGCTGTTCCGGCGCCTGGGCCTGGCACCCGGCCCGGACGCCGATGCCCACGCCGCCGCAGCCCTGCTGGAATGCGACCCGAACAGCGCAACCGCGCTGCTGGAGGACCTGGTCGACCACAACCTGCTGACCGAGTACGCCCTTGGCCGCTACCGGCTGCACGACCTGCTGCGCGCCCACGCCCGCACCCTGGCCGAGGCCGACCCCGCCGAGCGCAGCCAGCGGGCGCTGGACCGGCTGCTGCGCTACTACGCCCACACCGCGCAGAAGGCCTCCATCCCCATCGCGCGCACGCCACGGCCCGAGCCCGACGGGCCGACTCCACCCCACGCGCCCGCACTCCAGGACCCCGAGGCCGCCCGCGCCTGGCTGCGCACCGAATACCCCAACCTGGAGGCAGCCTTCACCCACGCCCACGCCGGCACCCCCGCACCCGGCGAGCACGTCACCGCCCTGGCCGCGGGACTGGCGGAAATCCTGCTCTGCGACGGCCCCTGGACTCGCGCGCTGGAGATCCACCAGGCCGCCGCCGAGGTGGCAGCACACCGCCGCCAGCCCGCCGCGGACGCCACCGCCCTGACCGACCTGGGGCAGGTGCGGCACCTGACCGGGGACCTCGCGGGGGCCGCTGACGCCCAGCTGCGGGCGCTGGAGATCTGCCGCGAGACCGGCAACCGCCTCAGCGAGGCCCACGCCCTGACGTCCCTGGGGCGTGTGCGGGACCTGACCGGGGACTTTGCGGGAGCCGCTGACGCCCAGCTGCGGGCGCTGGAGCTCTGCCGCGAGACCGGCAACCGCCTTGGCGAGGCCCACGCCCTGATCTTCCTGGGGCAGGTGCGGCATG
>JAICUO010000556.1 GCA_025935815.1 Streptosporangiaceae bacterium | reverse complement strand
GGTGCGGCGGACGACAGTGCCACGGACGACAGTGCCGCGGACGACAGTGCCGCGGACGACAGTGCCGCGGACGACAGTGCCGCGGACGACAGTGCCGTGAGCAGGCACGGCCGGCTGGCCGAGGGCGAGGAACTGATGCCCGGCGCGGAAGACGACGAGCCGCTGCCGTTCAGCGCGGCCGCGGACGCGGACGAGACGCCGGCGGATGCCCGCGCGGACGAGGAACTGCTGGCCGCCGGCGCGGCCGGCGGCCAGCGGCCGGCGCGCGATGGCCTGGACGATGAGCCGCTGCTGTCCGGCGTGGAAGAGCTGCGGGCGGGCTGGCAGCGCGTGCGGATCGCCTTCGTCGACAACCCCCGCGGCGCGGTCGCGGAGGCGGCCGGCCTCACCGATGAGGCGGCCGAGGCGCTCGCCGCCGCGCTGCGCGAGCGGCGGCACCGGATCCGCGCCTCCTGGGACGCCAACGGTTCCGGCCGTGACACCGAGGCGCTGCGACTGGCGCTGCTGCGTTACCAGGCGCTGTTCAGCCAAATCGTCGGCGGCTTAGCTCATGGCGCTCGCGTCCGGCGATTCCATTTCCGGTGACTGACTTGTAGGTTAGGCTCACCTAAGTAAGCCGGGCCTTGGAATCGGACGCGGAGCGATGAGTCACGTGACCTGCTGGGAAGAAAGCCAGGGAGACCAGCCCGAGCTGCCCGCGCTGCGCTGTGCCGACGCCGCGCGGATGCGCGGCGAGCCGCTCGCGGCCACCGCCGCCCGGTACTCGCGGTTCCTCCTGCTGGAGGTGCCCGGCCCCTGGGGGAGCTCCGCCCTGGACGCCAGGCACGTGGACGCCGCCGCCGGGCACCTTGAGCGCGCGGCGGCCGCCGCCGACTGCCACGTCGTGCTGATCCGGCGGGCGGGCCGTCAACTCGCGCCCGGCGGCGAGCGCGGGTCCCGGGCGTGGGCGCTGGCCGATACCTCACCGGGCGCCGAGCGCGTCCGCTGGGGCAGCTGGCGCGACTACGATGACCTGCTCGGCGTCGACCTCACCGCGCCGGTCCCGGACGCCGCCGGCGCCTCGGGACCGCAGCGAGTGGCCCTGGTGTGCACGAACGGCAAGCGCGACCAGTGCTGCGCCATCCGCGGCCGCCCGGTGGCCACGGCGATCGCCGCCGGCACCGACTGGGACACGTGGGAGTGCTCGCACCTGGGCGGCCACCGCTTCGCGGCGACCATCATGCTGTTGCCGGCGGGAGACATGTTCGGCGGGCTGGACCCCGGCTCCGCCCTGGAGGTCGTCCGGCGATACGACGAGGGCCACCTCATGCTGGCCCACCATCGCGGCCGCTCCGGCCAGCCGCGCCCAGCCCAGGCCGCCCTGCACGCCGCCGCGGTCCGGCTCGGGGAGCTCCGCCGGGACGCGGTCCGGTCCTCCTGGGCGCGCCGCGTTCCGGCGGCGGATGGGGCCGACCGCTGGGAAGTCGGCGTCCTCCATAGTTCCGACGACGACCGGATCTCCTATCAGGTGATCGTCGATGGATCGAAGCAGGCGCCGGGCCGGCTTTCGTGCGCCGATGACGTCCTGAAGGCGGAGACCCGGTACGAGGCGATCTCCTTTTCCCGCGGCTGACGGCCGCACGACCAGGCCGGGCCGGGCCGCGCGTTCAGGGAAAGTCAGCCGACTGGCGCGGCGCCTAGTTCGCTGGCCTCGGTGGCCAGCGGAAGCACGATCTCGAAGTCGCTGCCGCGGCCTGGGACGCTGCGCACGCTGACCGATCCGCCGTGCGCGTCCGCGACGGCGCGCACGAGGGCCAGCCCGAGCCCGGTGCCCCGGGTGGCACGGTCGCCGCCAGTGCGGAACCGCTCGAAGACGTGCGGAAGCTCGGCGGCGCTGACCCCGCTGCCGGTATCGCTGACCCGCAGGCTCACCCGGCGGCCCGCGTCAGTAGTGACGGACAGCTCTATGGCGTCATCGGCGCGGGTGAACTTGACCGCGTTCTCCAGCAGCGCGTCCACCGCGAGGCCGAGCCGCTCCTGGTCGGCCAGGACGCTCGCCGCGTCGAGCCGCCCGATCCGCCAGCGGCGCTGGGCGGTCGGCCGCCAGCGCTCGATGGCCTCCATCGCGAACTCATCCACGGCCACCGGCCCCGCCCGCAGGAAGTCGGGGTCCTCGGACGCGGCGATGACCAGCAACCGCTCGCTCAGCAGGCGCAGCCGGGACATCTCGCCGACCACCATCTGGATGTCGCGCAGTTCCTGCTCGCCGGTCAGCTGGCGGGCGAGCAACTCGGCATAGGTGAGGGCGATCGTGACAGGGGTGCGCAGCTGGTGCGAGGCATCCTGCAGGAACTGGCGCTGCGCGGCGAGCAGGCGGGCGTTCTTGTCCGCGATGAGCCGCCGCTCGCAGTCGGCGGCGATCCTGCGGTTGGCGTGCCAGACGACGGCGACGAACATCAAGGCGAGCAGCGGGGCGTCCACCACCTCCTCCGCCCACCCGGCGTGGCGCCGCAGGTTGAGGGCGGTGCCGGTCACCGTCGTGATGAGCACGATGCCGATGCCCCACGGCATGGGGCTGGCGGGCCAGACGCGCAGCCAGTACAGCAGCGCGAAGCAGATCGAGATGACGTGGAACGGGATCGTCTCCCGGTTGGGCCACAGCGCGATCGCGGCGACGTTGGCCAGCAGGAGGGCCCCCCAGGCGAGGTCCAGCTTCGCGGGCCCGCGCCGGGGGCGCTTATCCGGCGGTGAGCTGATATCCCTCACCCCTGACCGTCTTGATGAGCTCATCGCCGAGCTTGGACCGCAGCCGCCGGACGCACACGCCCACGATGTTGGACGCCGGCTCGTATTCATACCCCCACGCCGACGCCAGGAGCTGCCCCTTGGAGACCGACCGGCCGGCGTGCTCCATGAGCTGCTTGAGGACCAGGAACTCCAGCCGGGTCAGCGCCAGCGGCCCTCGGCCGATGTCGGCCTCCATGCGCCCCAGGTGCAGCCTGAGGTTCCCGGCCCTGATCACCTGGCCGGACGGGTCGCCGCGGAGCTGGTTGCGGACCCGGGCGACCAACTCGGCGAGCGAGAACGGCTTGGTCAGGTAGTCGCGGGCACCGAGGTTGAAGCAGTCCACCTTGAACCGCACCTCGGCGAGGCAAGACAGCACCAGGACCGCCTGCCCGGGCCGGTCGCGCAGCAGTTGCCTGAGCACGTCGCGGCCGTCCATGCCGGGCATCAGCAGGTCAAGGATGACCAGGTCATAGGCATCCGCGAGCGCTCGCCGCAATCCGTCTGGGCCGCTGCGCGCCAGCTCGACCGCCAGGCCCTCCGCCGCCAGCGCGCGGCTCAGGCCCGCGCGTATCGCCTCCTCATCGTCAATGAGCAGGACACGCGGGCAGGCGGCATCGCCGTGAAGTACAACGCCCATACCAATGACACGGCTCAGCTGACGGCCGGTTCAACGGCAGGAGGTGACAAATATGTCCCCGTCCCGCGAGACCGCTAACGCCCTCATGGGCGCGGGCGGGCGACATAGTAGCCGAAGCCCGGGTAGCGGACGAGCAGGCCCTCGTCGGCCAGGACGCGCAGGGCCCTGGCCGCGGTCTGCCGGGCGCAGCCGTGCCGCCCGGCCAGCTCGCCGACGGTCGGCGCGGGACCCGCCGAGGCGATGGCACCGCTGGCGATGAGGCCGCGGACCTCGTCGGCGATCTGGCGGTACCGGCGCGGGTCGGGCCGCATGTCACGGGGGTCTGCGCTGGCCATGCCGCGCCTCCCTGGCTTTCGTTACGGGTCGTTAGTGGTCGATTATACCCGTTCGCTTCCGTGAGATGCGCACCAGGAGCGATCGGCACGGCGGGAAGAGCGATCCGCGAGACGCCGGCGCGGGACCGCCACCGCGAGGCCGCGAGCCGTTAAGGTAGGGATCACTCGTTGAGCCACCCTGGCCGCCCCGCCCGGCTTGCCCGCCCGGGGGTGCGGCGGCGCGGAGCGTGCTCACGGTCGGGCGAGGCAGCAGTATCCGGCAGGAGGCGATTGAAGAGTGAGTGAGTCCCCGTACGCCCACCTGCACGTGCACACCGAGTACTCGATGCTCGACGGGGCGGCCCGGCTCAAGGAGCTCTTCAAGGAGGTCAAGGCCCAGGGCATGACGCACGTGGCCATGACCGACCACGGCAACATGTTCGGCGCGGCCGAGTTCCACAAGCAGGCCAAGGACGCGGGGATCACCCCGGTCATCGGGATCGAGGCGTACGTCGCCCCGGAATCGCGGCGCAATTCCAACCGGATCCTGTGGGGCCAGCCGCACCAGAAGAAGGACGACGTGTCCGCTTCTGGCGCCTACCTGCACAAGACGCTGTGGGCGCGGGACGTCCAGGGCCTGCACAACCTCTTCAAGCTCACCTCGCGGTCCTACGCCGAGGGCTGGATGGTCAAGTGGCCCCGGATGGACAAGGAGATCATCGCCGAGTACGCGGCGGGCCTCATGGCCTCCACCGGCTGCCCGTCCGGTGAGCTGCAGACCCGGCTGCGACTGGGCCAGGAGGCGGAGGCGCTGAAGTCCGCCGCGGAGTACCAGGACATCTTCGGCAAGGAGAACTACTTCCTGGAGCTGATGGACCACGGCCTGGACATCGAGACCCGGGTCCGCGACGGGCTGATCGAGATCGCCCGCAAGCTGGGCATCCCCCCGGTGGTCACCAACGACTCGCACTACTCCCGCGAGGCCGACGCCCAGGCGCATGACCTGCTGCTGTGCATCCAGACCGGCAAGACCCTGGCCGACGCCGACCGGTTCAAGTTCGACGGCTCCGGCTACTACATCAAGTCACCCGCGGAGATGTACGCGGTCAACACCAGCGACATCTGGCTCGAGGGCTGCCGCAACTCCCAGCTGCTGATCGCTGACCGGGTCGACACGGCCGGGATGTTCGAGTTCGTCAACCTGATGCCGCGGTTCCCGATCCCCGAGGGGTTCGAGTCCGAGGACGCCCTGTTCGCCGACGCGGTCTGGAAGGGCATGGACCGGCGGTACCCCAGCGGCTATGACGAGACGCGCCGCAAGCAGGCGGAGTACGAGCTGTCGATCATCTGCCAGATGGGCTTCCCCGCCTACTTCCTGGTCGTCGCCGACTTCATCAACTGGGCAAAGGACAACGGCGTCGCCGTCGGCCCGGGGCGCGGCAGCGCAGCCGGCAGCATCGTCGCCTACGCCATGGGCCTCACCGACCTGGACCCGCTGGACCACGGGCTGATCTTCGAGCGGTTCCTGAACCCCGCGCGCATCTCGATGCCCG
>JAICUO010000663.1 GCA_025935815.1 Streptosporangiaceae bacterium | reverse complement strand
TGGTCGTCGCGGGGAGTATCCCTGCGAGCGGGCAAGTTCATGCGGTGCTCAAGGAAGCCGCGGGTGTTGTCCGGCTCGCGTCCGCCGTTGGCGAAAATGACCGCGAAATACGGGATGACGATCGCCCCGACCGCCGGGATGGCGGTCAGCCATCCGCCGTGGTTGACGAAGACCACTACCGCGACGGCGAAGCACACCGCCCGGATGCCCATCATGATGAGGTAGCGCCGCTGGCGGTAGGCGATGTCTTCCGACAGCGGCCTGCGCGCCTGCGTCACCAAGTGGACCTGCGGGTCCCGCCCGTGGTGGCCTACCCTCATGGTTCTACCGTATCTCCGCCCGGGAGGTCATCAAACAGCATCGGCCCGGGTGCGTTAGGTGGCAGTGCTGTGCTGGCTGTGCTGGCTGTGCTGGCCGCGTTAGCTGGCTTGGCTCACCGAGGACATGTTGAAGCCCTCGATCCGCAGCGGCGGCATCGCGCAGCGGGTGAAGTAGTCGCTCCACTCCCGCGGCAGCGTGCTGCGCTCCGTCGCCCCGGCCTCGGCCAGGCGGGACAGCATCCCGACGGGCGTCTCGTTGAACCGGAAGTTATTGACCGCCCCGGTGACCTCGCCATCCTCGATGAGGTAGACGCCGTCTCGGGTCAGCCCGGTCAGCAGCAGCTTCTGCGGGTCGACCGAGCGGATGTACCACAAGCAGGTGAGCAGCAGCCCGCGCCTGGTCGAGGCGATCATGGATTCCAGCGAGCCGGCGTCGCGGGCGGGGTCGGCTCCGCCGCTGAGCACGAGGTTGTCCACGGCCGGCGTCACCGGCAGCCCGGCGAGCGCGGCGGAGTGCCGGCTGGAGTACAGCCCCGACAGCACCCCGTCGGACAGCCACGTCACCCGGCCGGACGGCATCCCGTTGTCGAATACGGACTGGTCGTCACCTGAGGAGTGCGCGATCACGAACGGGGCGCACTCAAGGGCGGGATAGTCCGGGTCGCTGAACAGGGAAACGGGCTGCGCGGACAATCGCTCGCCGACCCGCGTGCCGCCGCCTGCCTTGCTGAACGGCGACCGCCCCTCGGCGGCCTCGCGCGCCCCGGCGGCCCAGTAGAAGTTGATCATCAGGTCGGCGACCGCGGTGGGCGGCAGCAGCGTCTCATACCGCCCGGCTGGCAACTCCACCCGCCGCGCCTGCCACGCCAGCCGCTGCGCGAGCGAGGCGTCCAGGGCGGCCGGGTCCACGTCTGAGAAGTCCCGGGTGGCGGCCCCGGCCCACGCTGACCGGGTCAAGTCGGCCGACTTCGCGTTGAGCTCCAGCCGGCCGGTCGGCTGGTCGTGGCGCAGCCGCAGCCCGCTCGACGTGCCCAGGAAGGTCGAGGTCACCTCGTGCTCAGCGAACCCGTACAGCTTGCGCCCGGCCGCCTCGGCGACCCGCAAGGTCTCGCCCAGCTGGCTGGCGAACCCCCGCAGGACGCCCACCTCGGTGCCGGCCGCGTCATCGTCCCACGACCTTGATCCCCAACGATCGGCGGCCGACTGCGCGAGCTCCTGCGCGTCGGCGGCGGGCGGGGCGTCGGCCGCGGCCTTGCGGGCCTCGGCGACGATCTCCTCGACCTGGTCGGGGCGAGCGCCGGATCGCGAGACGACGCCGACGCCGCTGGTGGCACCGGATGGTCCCCCGCGCCGGTCGATGGCGATCACGGTGAGGCTGCGAGTACTGCTCACCCCGTTGGTGGTCAGCGTGTTGCCCGCCCAGCGCAGGTTCACGGCGGAGTGCTCGTCGGCGAGGACGATGAGGTCACCGTCGGGCTTGGCCAATGCCAGCGCGCGCTCGACGGTGTCTTGGGCGGTCACCCGGTCGCTCGTCATTCGCTCGTTCCTTCCTGGGCCACGTTGAGCACGCGCACGCCGCGGAACAGGGCCGCCGGGGCGCCGTGGCTGACCGGCGCGACCTGGCCGGGCTGGCCCTTGCCGCAGTTGAAGGCCCCGCCCAGGACGTAGGTCTGCGGGCCGCCGACCGCCTCCATCGAATTCCAGAAGTCCGTCGTGGTCGCCTGGTAGGCGACGTCCTTGAGCTGCCCGGCCAGCTGGCCGTTCCTGATCCGGTAGAAGCGCTGCCCGGTGAACTGGAAGTTGTAGCGCTGCATGTCGATCGACCACGACTTATCGCCCAGGATGAAGATGCCGTCCTCGACGCCGGCGATCAGGTGCGAGGTGTCCGGGCCGCCGGCGGCTGGCTGCAGCGAGACGTTGGCCATCCGTTGCAGCGGCATGTGGCCGGGGGAGTCGGCGAAGGCGCAGCCGTTGGACCGGCCGAACCCCCTTAGCAGCGCCATGCGCCGGTCCAGCTGGTAGCCGACGAGCACGCCGTCGCGGATCAGGTCCCACGACTGGCCGGCCACCCCCTCGTCGTCGTAGCCAACGGTGGCCAGGCCGTGCCCGGCCGTCCGGTCCCCGGTGACGTGCATGACCGCCGAGCCGTACTGGAGGCTGTTCAGCTGGTCGGGCGTCGCGAAGCTGGTGCCCGCGTAGGCGGCCTCGTAGCCGAGCGCCCGGTCCAGCTCGGTGGCGTGCCCGATCGACTCGTGGATCGTCAGCCACAGGTTGGACGGGTCGATGACCAGGTCGTAGCGGCCGGCCTGCACCGAGGGGGCCGCCAGCTTCTCCGCGAGGAGCTCCGGAAGCTGCGCGAGCTCACCAGGGAAGTCCCATCCGGTCCCCGTGAGGTATTCCCAGCCACGGCCCACGGGCGGGGCGAGCGTGCGCATGTCGTCGAACCCGGCCTCGGTCACGGCGATCGCGGTCAGCTGCGGGTATAGCCGGACGCGCTGCTGCGTCGCGGTGGTCGCCCCGTCGGTGTAGAACTTGCACTCCTTGACCTGGTACAAGCTCGCCTCGGCATGGGCGACCGCGCGGTGCGCGAGCAGCCCCTGGCTCCAGTCCGCGAGCAGGTCGACCTTCTCCTTGCTGGCGACGGCGAACGGGTCCACCGCGTACGCCGACACCCAGCTGACATCGCCGTGGCCCGGTTCTGGGGCCAGCTCGATCCGCTCGGTGTTCATCGCGGCGGCGACCCGGGCGACCTCGACGGCCTTGCGCGCCGCGTCGGCCGCCGCCTGCGGGGTGAGGTCCACCGCCGAGGCGAACCCCCAGGTCCCGTCCACGATGACGCGAACTGCCAGCCCGGCGTCGTCCGCATCCGAGAGTGCCTGCAACTGGGCGTCCGACAGTCGCACCCGCTGCCCGCGGACCCGCTCGGCGCGGAAGTCAGCGTGCTGGGCACCTGCCTGCCGGGCCGCGGCGAGGGCCGCGTCGGCCAGGTTGCGCAGCGGCAACTGGGCGAACTCCGGATCAATTACGTTCGAAGCCTCCGTCACGAGACTCGAACCTATCTCTGTTTGCCTGGGGGGTACACACCAACCCCCCAGACCCCGCTCTGACTTGAGCAGCCTCCGTCCGTGCCCCCGGCCGCGCCGGGGGCCGCGAAAGCTCCGGGGCCCTGCTCGGCTCCCTTACTAGGCACCCCGCCCAATGACCGCGCAGGTGCTCGCTCGCAAGCTCGCTGCGCCGCGCGGGAAACCGAGGCGGTCAATTGCCCCCGTTGCGCCGCGCGGAACCCCGGGAGCGGTCAAGCGTTCCTGGGGAATGCGCGGGCTTTCCCCTGGTGGCCCATGCGGCACTGTTGTCGATTTAGCCACGGATATCTCGAATACTTTTGTCGTTGGGAAGAGATTTCATCGTATAGCTATAAAAAGTCTTCGCGAGTCGAAAACTCTCCGGGGTAATTCGGCGCCACCGTGGAGGCGGGGTGCACTGATCGGGGCTTTCGCGGTGGGTGCGCTGATAACAGCAAGATGAGTGGGGGTGTGGGGGTGTGGGGGTGTGAGTGGGGGTGGGGGGTGGGGGTGTGAGTGTGGATGAGAGTGAGGGGGTGGGTGTGGGTGGAGGTGAGGGTGGAGGTGGAAGAGGGAGGTCTGGGGAGCGTTGGGCGCGGGGGGCGCGGGGGGCGCGGGGGTGGGCGGTTGTTGTATCTATTCCACTAGCGTTTCCTTCCTTGGGCTGTCGCTGTTGCCCATTCACCGGGCGGGGCAGGCAAGCGGTACGGTTGGCTGGCGAAATCGTTAGGTCGGGCAGGGAGGCGGCGGCGTGGGACGTTCGGTGCTGGTGACCGGGGGAAACCGGGGGATCGGGCTGGCGATTGCCCGGCGGCTGGCCGCCGATGGCGACAGCGTCACGG
>JAICUO010000283.1 GCA_025935815.1 Streptosporangiaceae bacterium | reverse complement strand
CGAGGAGCTGCCCCCGGCCGAGGGATCACCGGCGCCGCCGGCGGCCGAGCCGAAGCGCCGCGGACTGGGGATGTGGTAATGCGCTGGCCATTCCGCCGACGGCCCAGCGCCGACGCGGCCGCCCCCGACAATGTGGTGCGCGTCCACATCGGGCACCTGCCCGAGGTGCAGGTCCGGCACGTCATCGAGCGGAAGATCCCCCGCCCGACCAGCATCACCTTCACCACCCACCGCGACGACGGCAGCCGCTACACGCTCATGCCGATGGACGTGTCCTACCGGGACAGCTTCGAGGTCGAGGTGCCGCTCCGCTACATCTTCAACGATCACCAGATGCCGGGGCTCAGGCTGAGAGCCCAGCTGCACTACGACCCAAAAGACAGGTCATGATGGGCCGGGCGACCGAGGTGGATCGCGAGGCGCTGGCCGTCGACACGCTGCAGGTGCCGGCCAACTGCGATCGCCTGTACCTGTACGCGGGCGGCTACCTCGCCGGCGTCAGCGCGACCGTCAAGACCCTTGACGGCTGGGACCGGCCGCGCAGCAAGAACGCCAACCTGGACGGCTCGGTCCGGGTTGAGATCGTCAACTACGATGACACTGCGGTGGTCGGCCGGTTCATCATCCCGATCGGGCTGGGGTTCCACAAGGGCGGCGTAATGCTCCCCGAGCCGGTAATCAACCTGAGCACTGCATGCCCATACATCCTGAAGTTCCTCGACAAGCCGCCCGCGCTGATAGTGCACCAGATCGCGTGCTGGGAAAACACGCCGCAATTCATGCTCTACCGCGAGGAACACATCTGGAAAGCCGAGCAATAGCGGCCAAGGGGGCAACTTGCCCGCTGTAACTTACGCCCTTGCACAGAAAGGCCCCCGCCTGGGAGTGGGTAGGCGGGGGCCTTCTGACTAAACCCTCTTGACTCAATCAGCGAGATCCTAGCACGGCCTCCCGACCCGACATCGCCATCAGCGTTTTCTCCACGGTGCCCTGGTAGAGGTCGAGGGTGCGCCACATGGCCCAGTCCTCCCCTCGCTCCAGGAGCTGGCCGCCGATCTGCCGTTGCGCGATGGACAGGGCACCCCGGTAGGCCTTCAGCTCCACGTACTTCCGCCACGGCGTGCCGGCGCTATCGGCGCCCCAGATCTCGAAGTCGGGCCAGCCCCGGGTGACCAGCGCCTTACGGGAATCCGGGACGTGGCAATATTGCAGGCCGTAGAAATCGCACAGCCCGGCAATCACCTCGGCGAACGTCGGCTCTTCCCGCATCCGCATCATCGGCCCGTAGATCGGCACCAGCTGGTGCCGATGAATGGTCCGCTGCTGGCACAGGCCAATGCACGCGATCGTGCCCGCGACGATATCAGGCATCGGCGCTCCCCCCGGTTTCGGCCGAGCGGAGGTTGTAAGTCCGATGATCGTCGCAGTAGCCGGGGCAGCCGCAGCCGCCGCAGTTGAAGCAGTGCTGGTGAGTGCAGCTGGAATAACCCCACTCGTTCTCGCAGTGCTCGTCGCAGTCGTGGCGGCAAGGCTCGTCGTCCCAATCCTCGAACCCGTCTGCCTGCGCTCCCGCGTTTGCTTCCGCCAAGGACTCGCATTCGCTGGTGCCGCAGTCGCCGCCGCAGGTCGGGCACTGGTCGGTGTCGCTCACGACGATCCCCCGTTCACGCGGGCGGCGGTGGCGCGGACCGCGAGCCGCTCGGCGATCGCCCGGTCCATTGCCTCCGGCGCGTAGGCGATCAGGTGCCGGGCCAGCGCCCGCAGCTCGTGCGCGGTCATCGCGTCGACCACCCGGAGCTTGTCCAGCGTCGTCAGCCTGGCCACCTTCGCGGCCGCCGACGCCGGCGCCAGCGCGCTAGCCATTGCCGTACCCGTTGCGCTTGTACTGCCAATGGCAGAATCCGGCATTGGTGACGTTCACCGCTATCATCGTGGACTGGACGGCCACCCACCCCCACTGCCCTCGGGTGGCGGCCCAGGTCCCCACACCCAGGCAGACGAACGCCCAGAGGCCCGGGAACCATCTGTACCGGCGCCAGAAGGTGGTCACTGGACCCCTCCGTCCAACACGCGGTTCACCAGGGTGATGAACTCGGAGCGCAGCTCCTGCGTGGTCAGGTCGATGCGCCCGTGGCGGCCGCTATGCGGCGTGACCGTGATGAGGACCGCGCCGCCCGGGTGCTCGCTGATCACGATCCGGCGGCCGCGCGCATCGGTCATTTCGCCGATATCCTCGCGGCTCATGCGACGCCCATCAGGACGGGCCAGGTCTTGGGGCGACGCGGCCCGGTAGCGGTCCAGTTCGGCAAGGAGATCCCTCCACGCCGGGACAAGGTGCTTGCGCAGCGCCTTAGCAGAATCGCGTATTCCCACGACGGCGCCATCTAGCCCGTCACCAGTCCACGTGACGCCATTGGGGCGCGTCTCCAGCCAGTTGGCGGTCTCTTCCCAGCCGGCGGCGAGATCTTCGGGAGTCATCCGATGCCCAGCAGGACGGGCCAGGTGCGCGGGCCGGTGACGCCGTCGACGGTGAGGCTGGCCCGGTTCTGGATGGTGCGGATCAGGCCGGCGGTCGACGGGCCGTAGATGCCGTCGACGGCGCAGGCGTAGCCGCGGGCGACGATGAGGCCCTGGATGGTGCGGACGGCGGGGCCGGTGGCGTTCTCGGCGACGACGGGGAGCGCGTGCATCATGGTCTCCTGCCAGTTGGGGAGGGTCGGCTGGGGCGGGGTCGGGTGGGTGTCCCAGAACGGGAGGGTGGGGAGGGCCAGGTCGAGGTCCCAGGCCTTGAAGTTGACGTACTGGGTCATCTGGGCGCCGGCCGCCATGTGCGGGGTGCCGGTCCAGTCGGCGGCGAAGTAGAGCCGGTCGGGGATGTGGTTCTCGAACACCGTCGAGTCGCTGCCGTACAGGAGGACGGGGTAGCCGCCGGTGGCGAGCGTGCGGCTGAACGACCGGACGTAGGCGGCGTCGACGGCGATCTCGACGTCGAGCGCGACCAGGGAGCCGCGCGGGCAGCCGACCCGGTGCAGCGCCGCTATCGCGCCGGCCGAGTCGGCCTGCCAGCTGGCCGCCGCCGGGTCGGAGCGGACCCAGACCGGCAGCCTGTAGCGGGCGCGCTGCCGCTGGACCTCGGCCGGCGTCCACACGTGCGGGGTGTCCCCGCCCAGGTAGAAGCAGGCGCCGTCGACCTTCGGCGGCGACGCCGGCGGCCATGCCGAGTCGTAGAAGGTGAGCAGGTGATCGGTCATTTAGCCCTCCTGCAGTGATGTGGTGAACGTGAACGGCGCCACGCCGGCGCCGGTGTCGAAGGCCTCCATGAACGCGTTGGCCCTGGCCGGCAGGACGTTGGCGGCCAGCGCGATCGGGCAGCGGCAGCTGTCCTTCGGTATCCCGGTCTTGATGTCGTCGCTGGTGACGGTGATCGTGAGGATCATCAGCTCTCCAGGAAGCGCACGTAGGGGGCGATGAACGTGACCGGGGTGACGGTCTGGCCGCCGTCGAAGGCCTCGATCCACTCGGCGATCTCGGCCGGGAGCCCGTAGCCGTCCCAGCCGTCCCAGGTCCACACGTCGATGAAGGCCTCGACGGCCAGTTCCTCATCGGTGACGCTGAGGCCCAGGCGGCGGCAGGCGGCCCGGGCGACCGGGCAGCGGCAGGCGTCCCTCCGCTCGCCGTGGCGGATGTCCTCGTGCGTGACCTCGATGAGGATCGCGTCAGGCGGGGGCATCACGGGAGTACCGGGCCGAGGTCGCCGTCCTCCCGCGACGCCGGCCAGGCGGGGGCGGCCTCGGCCGGGATCCGGTAGGGCAGGCAGGGCTCATCATGGCCCGGGCGCAGGATGCACCGGCGCCCGTCGATCCACGACCCGCAGGTGTCCTCGGGGATCAGCCGGGCAGGCTTGGCCTCCTCCTGCCCGGCGCCGAAGCCGAGGACGTCACGCCATGCGCGGTCGGTGTCCTCGTCCATCAGGCCGACCAGCGCGGCGGTGTAGGCCAGCTGCGCGTGGATCGCGGCCTTATGCAGCCACATCCTCGACCCGCCCGCCGTGGTGCACAGGCGCGACTCTTCGACGGCCTGCTCGGCCGCGCGGTAATGCTCGGGACCTTTCATGGCCCGCTCCTATCGGTTGTAGTGGATCAGGCATGGCAGGTGCAGCTGCACCAGGCCATGCACGGGGGGGCGGCGGTGCCGGGGCGCGGGTGCAGGCCCGCCCGGCACGCCTGGGTCAGCCGCCCGGCGGCGGCCCGCTCGGAGGCCTGCTCGGCGGCCCGGACCTGCTTGACGAGGTCTGGACCATTGCCGGCGTCGATTTCGGCCCGCATCACCGCGGCCGCCGACACGACGCCCCGCCGTCGGCCTATCAGCTGCTTGACCAATGCGGTCTCTCTCTCCGTGACGTCCGGCACCTGCCTCGCCAGCGCCTCCTGCAGACCGTTCAGAGAGAGAGACGTAAAAGACGTAAGACGTTCGCGTACCGCTGGGCGGGACGCTTCCGTACCGCTGGGCGGGACGCCAGCGTCCTGCTGGGCGTACCGGTCTGATGGGCGGGACGCTTCCGTACCGCTGGGCGGGACGCTTCCGTACCGCTGGGCGGGACGACTTTTCGCGAGCGTCCCGCTGCGCATACCGGTCTGATGGGCGGGACGCTTCTGCTTCTGACCTGGGATTGTCAGGTCGTAGATTTTCTCCTGACCGCTCCGCCAGTCGTTTCGGAGGGTCAGCCACCCGTGATCCGTCAGGTACGCGATGGCCTCGCCAATGGCGCAGCGGCCTCGGTGGGTCTGCCGGATGAGCTCTGGGTAGCTGACGTGCGCCCAGCGGCCGCCCTTGCTGGCGGCGTAGTCGGCGAAGACCCTGGCGATCTGAATCGGTGTGCCCGGCACCGTGGCTTCGTCCTCGATGGCGTGGAGCCACCGACGGTGCCACGGCTCGCTCATCGCGGACCATTAGCGGATCTCCGGGCTTCGCCCGAGCGCTTGCCGAGCTCGCGGTAGTAGTCCGAGCGGAGTCGCTCGGCCTGTCGCTCGACCTGCTCGTCGTCCAGGGCCGGGTTTTCGGCGCGTGCCTGGGCGCGCCAGCGGTCTAGGCCGGCCGGGTTGCGCGGGCTCGCGGAGGCCTGCACGGTCATCTCGCGCCAGTCCTCAGTGGCCAGCCGCGCGGCGATCGCGATGCGACCGACCTCGGCCCGGCTATAACGCGCCCGGCGCCCGGGCATGGCGAATGTGCGCCGTTCGTGGCATGATATGAGCGCACCCCTTTCGGGTGTGAAGGGGCGGGCCGCCAGCTTGGTCTGCGAAAACTCTGGCTGGCGGTCCGCCGTTACTGTTGTTTCAACGGCACGCAATGTGCGCTGTTTGTGGCATACTGCCCCTACCGGGGCGGACCACGCAAGCGCGACATGGCAGATTTGATGAAATTGCTAGCGATGCAGGTGCATGCCGGACGTCCGGTAGCAATCCGCAGGATTTTCGGCGAGCTTCCTGCGGCAATATTCCATGGCGTGCGCGGCCCTCTCGGCATTGGTGAAACCGAGCTGGTCAGGGCCGTGGTCGTCGAGGATGCTCCCGATCATCAGCAGCGCCTGCAGGGCCCGCGCCTGCAGGACCTCGCTGCGGATCCTGTCATCGCCGTCGGTGGCGGCGTAGGGGATGGCCAGCGCCTCGCGGGTGAGCTCGAGCGCGGCGCGGTAGGCGTCGCCGCGGGCCTGGAGCTGGTCCGCCGTCATCATGCGCGCGCCCCGTTCATGCGGATGTCCGCGTTCTCGCGGAGCTCGTCGACCAGCTGCTCGCGCAGCTTGTACAGGCGGGCGAGCAGCTTGTCGATCTCCTCGACCGCGTCGTGGCCGGCCGTGACCGCCGCGGCGCTGCGCTGCCCCAGCGGCGGGATCGCCTTGCAGTCCGGCATCGGGTTCTCGTACCCGAACTCCTGCCAGCCGCCGATGCGGAACTGGATCATGTCGACTAGCCCTGCAAGGTCGCCCGTGTACATCCCGCTCCCTCTCTGGGGATGCCCGGGATAGTCTGACCCTCACCGTTCAGCGTGAACAGCGATTATGTGCCGTGGTGCGCTGTTTCGCCGGTGATGGTCGTAGTCTATCCGGGCATCCCTTTGTCTGGAATTTCGCTTGTGACCAGCGCTTCCGCGCCGATGTCCGCTAGCATAACAGATGTGCGGCGTTGAAAGTCAACATAGCGGAGCGGGGCAAATAATGGATGAGCTGGACGTGCCGGGGCTGAGACGGCTGACCGGGTCGTGGGAGATCGCGCTGCAGGCCGAGGGGATGAGCCGGCACACGCTGTCCAGCTACCTGGCCGGGGTCCGCGCCTACCTGGACTGGTGCGAGGCCGAGGCGGTGGCCAGCCCGGTGACCGACCCCGAGGCGGTGCGCCGGTGGCTGGTCGCCCTGGACAAGGCCGGGCGGGCGCCAAAGACGAGGCATACCCGGCTGGGCAACGTACGCGCGTTCGCCGCGTGGCTGATCCACGAGGGGGAGCTGGACGACGACGCGGTCCTGCAGCGGGTGGAGTGGCCCGCGCTGGACCAGACCATCCCCCCGGCGCTGACCCCGGCCCAGGTCGACGCGCTGATCGGCACGTGCGCCGGCCCCCGGTTCGCCGCGGTGCGGGACGCCGCGGCGGTCTCGCTGCTGTTCGACGCGATGCTGCGGGCGGACGAGCTCCTCAGCCTCGGCACCGGCGACGTCGACCTCCGGCGCCGGGTCGCCCGGGTCCGGCGCGGCAAGGGCGGCAAGGAGCGCATCGTGGCGTTCAGCGTGAAGACGGCCCGGCGGCTGGACAAGTACGAGCGGGCCCGGCACCGCCACAAGATGGCCGGCCTGGGCGCCTACTGGATCTCCTGGAGCGGCCCGCTGACCTACGCGGGCCTGTACACCGGCCTGCGCCGCCGCGGCCGCGCCGCGGGGATCGAGGTGCACCCGCACATGCTGCGGGCCGGCGGCGCCATCCAGTGGCGCCGCAAGGGCGGCAGCACGGAGGGGCTGATGAAGATCGCCGGGTGGACCGATCCCAAGATGACCGTCCGCTATACCCTCGCGGCCGAGACCGAGCTCGCCGTCGAGGAGGCGCACCGCCTGTTCAACCTGGACGAGTGACGTACCAGCCGAGGCCCGGCCAGTAGCGGACCAGGCCCTCGCCGGCGACCTCGCCCATCGCGCGGGAGACCGTGGGCCGGGACACGCCCAGCTCGTCAGCCAGGCCGCCTACGTGGATCCGGGTACCGGGCGCGTAGTCGCCATCGGCGATCCGCCGCCGGATCAGCTCGCGCGCCCGCGCGAACTGCCTGGGGTCATCCATGCGCGGACCATACCCACCCGCTGCCAGCGGCTATTACGGTGAGTTAGCAATCTGCACGAGTTCGCACGGTGTCTTACGACTAGTCGACGGCGGACGGGCTATGATGCCAGCACGGGCACTCTGTACGCGATCGGCGCCGGGAGGCATGATGGGTGAGCTACGCGACGTCTCAGACCAGGCCGGGACGCTGGCCACCGACGCGGTAAAGCGGCGCCAGGCATGGCTGGAGGGCCGCCGGGGCCGCACGTACCAGCAGGACGGCGAATGGCACACCCTGCGCGAGCACGGGATACTGGTCGCCCGTAACCGGGATCTGTCGCTCGCGATGGACACGGCCGAGGCGGCCGGGCGGCGGGCCAGTGACGCATAGCCAGGCCGCCCGGAGGCGAGGGGAGCGGGCGCTCTGCGCGGCCCGGGCGGCCCGGCGGTGGCTATGCTACCAGCGGGCCACCAGGCCGGGAGAGGACCGCCACGCCGTGAGGGAACGGCTGCTCGACAGGCTCGCGTTCACCGCCGCGATGATCGTCACGGCGGCTGTCGCCACGGCGCTGATCGTGGCGCTGATCGGGAATCACCCGGGCCGCGGGCGCCTCATCACGCGGCCGGCGGCTTCGGCTGCTGGGACTCCAGCACCGCGATGCGGGTCGTGTGGTCGCCCAGCTCGTGCCGCAGTTCCTTCACGTCGTTGACGACTTCCTTGATGGCCTCGGCGGCCGCCTCGATCGCGACGATCAGCCTGGTGAGCCGGGAGACGATCTTCAGCGCGCCGCCGCCGGCGCCGCCGCCGCCGAGGACGCCGACGATGATCGCTATCCATTCTGCCGCGTGCATGGTGCCCTCCTAGCCGACCGGGAACCTCATCCCGTCCAGTACGATCTGCTGCCCGGCGCCGGAGCACGCCGGCACGAGCGAGACGACGCCGGTCGACGGGGCGACGTTGACGAGCGTCTGGCCGGCCGTGGTGTACCCCGACGCCGAGGTGACCCCGGCGAGCCGCTTGCGCTTCAGCGGGATGTAGGCCGAGCTGGGCAGCGTGAACAGCGGGGCGTTGGCCGCGGTCGCCGCGGTGGTCAGCGCCACGCCGTCGAGCAGCACCGTGCCATTTGCCTGCAGCTGGAACCGCGGAGACTGGTCGCCGGCGCCGGGCACCCCGAACCCGGCGCCGAACGCCGGCTCTCCCGGTTGCCCGATCACGTGCCAGGTGTCGGTGGTGACGATCGTCGGACTGGCCGGGGTGCCCGCGGTGATCGTCACGTTGTTGGCAGCGGCGACCTTGATCGCGGGCCCTGCCCCGGTGCCGGCCTGCATGGTGATGGAGTCGGGGAAGATGCTGATGATGCCGTGCTTAGTGGCGGTGGTATCGCCTACCTGCACATACCATTGCGCCTCAGCGCTCAGGTTCTCGGCAGCGGAGAATAGTTGCATGAACGCCTGGCTGGCAGGCGATCCGCTGACGGTCGGCCCGTCAATCTCCAGGAACGGGTTACTGGTACTGCCGACGCCGAGCACGCCGCCCAGGATCGTCGCCGGCGTCGCCTCGAATGCGTTGCCGGTCCCGAGGACCAGGCGGGCCAGGAAAGGCAGCGCGGACACCAGCAGCTGCAGGTAGCTGTTATTGCTCCCGTATACCGAGATATCAGCCTTATAGGCGTTCCCGAAACTGTCGGTGCCCGCGGCGGTCGTGACGGAGATTATCAGGTTGCCATGCGCCGGGGTGCCTGAGTAGAAGAACGCCCCGGCGGAGTTAATGATGAAGTCAGTGCCGAAGAACGTGCCCCGGATGGTGAGGTTGTTGAATTCGGCGCTGCCGTCCCTGGCGACCTGCCATCCTTGCAGGAGGTGCTGGAAGTTCGGCGACTGGAATGACGTCGCGATCAGGTTGCCCTGGCCTCCGGCGATCGCGTGCTGCCATGGCATCAGGGCATCACCAGCTGCATGACGGGCAGGGAGTAGCCCGACCCGGGGACCGGGGTGAACTCCATGTCGATCCCGAAGAACTCCGCTATCGCGCCGGCGGGCGCGCCGACGCTGATGTTGAAGTCAACCGCGGCGTACGGGTAGATGAAGCTCGACGGCGCGAACGTTCCGTTGCTCGGTTCCTGGGTGTGCCCGTCGGTGAACGGGGGGGTGGACCCGGGGTTGGCTCCCTGGTAGACGTAGGCGTTCTGCGCGCTGGCTTGCGCGGGCACGCTCACCGGCCCGTTGACGATCCCGTTGGCCCCGCCGCCGGTGAGGAAGTACCCGAACACCCGCGGCGACCAGGTCCCGCCGGCGCCCGCGCTGTTGTACACCGACACCCGGTACTTGCCCGCGGGCAGCAGGGTGGCCGGGAACGCCGTCTTCAGCTTCCCCGCCGCCGCCGCGCCGGCGCCGCCGGTGAGCGCGTTCAGCCACACCGGGGCCGCCTGCTGCGCTACCAGCTGCTGACTGCCGACGGACCAGATGCCGACGGCGGTCGGTAGGGACAGTGCCCCGGGGATCGACCAGAAGAACGCGTTACCGGTCATGCACGGCTGTGCGAGGTCGAATTCGACGGCCAGGTTGAACGCCGCGGCGTTGTCGTTGGCGGCGGCCTGGTCGAGGTCGT
>JAICUO010000070.1 GCA_025935815.1 Streptosporangiaceae bacterium | reverse complement strand
TAGCTTACCTGGACGGATGCGCCGCTGCTGAGCTCTGCGGGAGGCGGGATCCCCCAGCATCTCGGCGCTACGGTTATAGCCTTGCCTGCCTCAAAGTCTCTGCAGCGCTCCCCTGGTTGCCTTTGAGGGAGTGCACCATGTCGTCTCCTCACGCGCCCCAGCCGACCAGGATTTCCACCGGACATCCACCGACCGACATCCCCCACAACTCGGCTGAGCTCACTACGGTCACGCCCGCTACTCAGAAGATCGGCGCCGGCTACCGGGCATCGGATGCCCGGGGCGGCGCGAGCAGGCGTCTCATGCACTACTGAGGGGTGCCGGCGACTCGTCTTGGGCCCGGATGACAGCCGTGGGTAGGCAGGGCGAGAGCACAGCGTAGCGTAGCGATGAACGCGTTTTACTGATTGCGGGTTTGGCCGGGGCTGGCGTTGGATATGCTCTGACTCAGCGGTGCCTACGACGCAGGCACGTTCCACGCCGTCATGGCGTGCGTGTCCGCGCGGCCGCTTTCTACTTTCCTCACTGGTCCCGGGTGGGCTCGCCGTGACGGTCCCCTTCCTGGTGAGGAGACCCCCGATGAAGATCGCCCTGGTTGCCGGTAACGAAGTAGCGGACGCCGCGGAACTGAGCGGGCTGGGCGCTGCCCTGCGAGACGCTGGGCAGCAAGTGTCGGAGCACGTGATGGACGACGCCGGGCTGGATGCCGACGTGCGGGCGACGCTGCCGGGCTTCGCGGGGTCGCTGCGGTCGCTGTGGTCGCGGGAACGGCCGGATGTCGTGCACGCCTTCGGGTGGACGGGCGGCCTGGCGGCCCTGGCCGTGGCGCGCGATGCCGGGCTGCCGGTCGTGACGTCCTTCGGGTCGCTGGCGGTGACCGAGCGCCGGCACGGGCTGGTCTCGCAGCTGGAGCGGACTCGGGTGGAGCGGGCAATCGGGGCGTCGTCCCGCGCGGTGATCGCCGCTAGTTCCGAAGAGGCGGACGACCTGCTGCGCATGGGGGTCAGCCGGCGGCGCGTGCACCTGATCCCGGCGGGCGTGGACACCAGCGTGTTCACCGCGGACGGGCCGGTCAGCCCGGAAGCGCGGGGGGCTGAGAAGGCCAAGCCGCGGATCATGACCGCCGCGGACGTTGACGATGAGCAGGCGGTGACCCTGGCACGGGCCATGGCCGCGGTTCCCGGCGCGGAGCTCATCGCCTGCCCGCCGGCTGCCGCGCGAGACGGCCAGCGGCTCGCCACGCTGCTGCGCTCGGCCGACGTGTTCGTGCACGCGCCCGCGCACTCGCCGCGCGGGACCGAGTGCCTGCAGGCCATGGCGTGCGGGGTGCCGGTCATCGCGTCCACCGTCGGCGCGCACGCTGACATGGTCATCGAGGGCACGACTGGCCTGCTGGTGCGGCCGGGGCGCCCGGACCTGCTCGCGGCCAAGATCCGGCACCTGCTCGGCCACCCGATACTGCGCCAGGCGTTCGGCGTGGCCGCCGCCGACCGGGCCGGGTCCCGGTACTCCCGCGAGCGGGTTACCGCCGAGGCCCTGGCCGTGTACGAGGCAACGGCTCAGGCCCGGCCAACCGCGGCCTGACCGGCGCCGCAACCCGGGAGCGGCAGCGTGCCAGCAGGACGAATTGGAAGGCGAGCACTCCAGCTCTATCGCTACCGACTCCACGCCCAGGCCTCAGCGTCGATCCGGCGCTGCCGAGATAGCCCGCCCGCGCGGCATCCGGCATTATGTGGGCATGGCGCTGAACCCCCCGGGCCAGTACCGCGACGACCGCAACCTGAGTGCCAGGCAGCGCCTGTGGGCGCACCAGGAGCCGTACTTCGACATCGTCGGCTGGGTACTGGGCCTGGCCCGCGTGTCACCGGGGACGCGAGTCCTGGACGCCGGGTGCGGGAACGGAATGTACCTGCGCGCGCTGGAAGCCCAGGGCGTGCGGGCGGTCGGGTGCGACCTGTCGCCGGGGATGCTGCGGGCGGCCGGGCACCGGGCGGTGGCCTGCGCCGACGTGAGCGCCCTGCCGCTGCGGGACGCGGCGTTCGACGTGGTGCTGGCGGTGCACATGCTCTACCACGTGCCTGAGCGGGAAGCGGCGATGCGCGAGTTGCGCCGCGTGCTGGCCCCGGGCGGAACGTGCGTCGTGGTGACCAACGGGGCAGGCCAGCTGGTGGAGTTGCGGGCGCTCGCCGAGCAGGCGGTCCGCCAGGCCGCGGTCGGCTGGCGGATGCGCCCGGTGACCCGCACATTCACCGCCGAGAACGCGACGGCGCAGCTGAGCACGGCGTTCGGCTCGGTGACCTGCGTGCGCCCGCCGAGCAAACCACCGGTGGTGATCCGCGACTCCGGGGTGGCGGCCGACTACGTTGCCAGCTGGGGCAGCTTCTACCAGGAGGAGACGGCTGATGCGTGGCCGGACGTCGTCGGCGATGTCCGGGCACGGGTGCAGGCCATCATCGACCGCGAGGGCGCCTTCATCACCTACGGAGATCTCGCCGCCTTCGTCTGCCGGTAGCGGGCACGGTGCGCAGTTGCCGGGGCTGATTTCATCGCGAAGCATTGCCGCGGATCAGCGGAAGGTCGCCCGGATGAAGAACTCGGCGCCAGGCGGGTGCCCTGAACCGCTGGGACAGCGCGCGGGGACAGGCGGTTGCCACCCGGCCGCCTCGGCAGCCAGGATCGTGGTCATGAGCAGCCTCGGAGAGAGCGCCGCGCCGACGCCCGCGGGGATCTACGACTACATGCTCGGCGGCAGGCATCACACCGCCGCCGACCGGGAGGCAGCGGAGCAAGCGCTCGCCGCGGCACCCGAAGCCCGCGCGGGGATCCTCGCGAACCGGGCCTTCCTGCAGCGCGCGGTGCGGTACACCGCTGAACGCGGAGTGCGGCAGTACATTGACCTCGGATCGGGCTATCCCACCGCCGGCCCGGTCCACGAGGTCGCCGCGGAGAAGGTCACCGACCCGCGAGTGGTGTACGTGGACTATGACCCGGCGGTCGTCGCCCTCAGCCGGCAGGTCATCACCGCCCCGGCGGTCACCGCCGCCGTCTACGACATCCGCGATCCGGAACGGATCATCGCCAGCCCCGAGGTGGCCGGGCTCATCGACTGGTCGGAGCCGGTCGCCGTGGTGATGGTCGCGCTGCTCCACTTCATCAGCGATGAGGAGGACCCAGCGCGGATCGTCGCCGCGTTCCGGGACCGCATGGCACCCGGCAGCTTCCTCATCGCGTCGCACGTCTGCTTCGGTGAGAACCCCGAGGGGGCGCAGCAGGGGGCCGGCAGCTGGAATCGCGCGACGTCGCGGGTGACGATCCGCACGCGCGAGGAGATCGGGTCCTTCTTCATCGGCCTGGCGCTGGCCAGCCCCGGGCTGGTGCCAGTCCAGCAGTGGCGAGCCGACGGCGCCGCGCCGCAGGGCGAGGCGATGATCCTCGGCGGCGTCGCCCGGTGGGGCCGCGACGGCCTCGTCAGGTAGGCGGCCGCCGTTCGCGCTCGGCGTGGGTGATGGTCGCGGTCACGGCGATGTCAACTCGCCGGCTGATCATGAAGGCGGGGGCGCGGATGCCGATGGCGCGGCGGTCCAGGCTGGTCCGGGCGGTCAGGCGCGCGGAGGTCGTCCCGGCCGGGCTTACCTCGACGTCGCCGGTCAGCGTGACGGTGGTCCCGCGCACGCCCAGCTGCCCGGTGACTTGCCAGCCGGCTGGTGTCGCGGCGGCCGGGCCGGACGTGAATGACATGACCGGGTGCTGATCCAGGTCGAGGAAGCGGCGCTGGCGCAGGTCCTTGTCGCGCCGGGGGATGCCCGTGTCGATGGCTGACAGGTCGAGGGTGCCGCTGATCGCCACCGGCAGGCCGTCGGCGCCGACGTCGATGACGCCCTCGATGACCGGCACGGTCCCGGTCGCCTCCTTGCCGAGGTTGCCGACGCGGAAGGTCGCGGTGCTGCGCGCCGCGTCCACCGTCCAGTGGCCGGCGGCCAGCGCGGCCGGCGAGGTCGTGGTCATGGTCAGCTCCGGTACTCAGGCGGAGGCGGGTGCCTGGTTGATGTCGACGACGTCGAGGACGGGGTACAACTCGACCCGGTCCGGGCCGGGCAGCAGCGCCGGGTCCTCGTCAGCGAGCAGCTCGGTGCTCATGATCGCCTTCTGCCCGTCGAGCAGCGCCTGCTCGGTCTCGGCGATCGTGACGTAGACGCGGGAGCCATCGGGGCGCTGCATCCGGTAGAGCCGGAACCAGTGGCCCAGCTCGCGAACGGCGGGCAGGATCCGCTCCCGGCCCGCGAAGTCGTCGGCCGCCAGCTGCTCGGGAGTCGCCGGTCCGTCGAAGAACGTGAATTGCGCATGCATTGCCTTCTCCTTTGTTGGTCGCGCTTTGACATCACCTACGATGCCGCCGGGACCGGCCCCGCGAATCAGTGCCAGTACGGAGCCCGGCACGTAACCGCGGCGGGTGGATACTCATGCCATGGACGAGCCAACCGGGGGCCCGATCTTCGGGCGTGGCCGCGAGCTGGCCCAGGCGCGCGCCGCGCTGGTCTCGGCGACGGCCGCGGCCAGCGGAGCGGGGCACTCCGGGCGGCTGCTGCTGGTCAGCGGCGATCCGGGGATGGGCAAGACGCGCTTCGTGATGGCGATCGCCGAGATGGCCGGCGAGTACAACGTCCCGGTGACGATCGGGCGCGCCATCGATGACGCCGGCATGCCGCCGCTGTGGCCCTTCCGCGAAGCCGCCCGCTCGTTCCCGCCGCTCCGTCAGTGGAATGGCCTGGGGGAAGGCGCGACGGTCAGCGGGACGGCGGCGAGCCCGGAGGAATCGGCGGCGGCCCGGTTCGCGATGTTCTCGGCCGCTTGCGAGGCCCTGGCCGAGGCGGCCGCCGAGCGCGGGCTGGTCCTGGTGCTTGAGGACCTGCAGTGGGCCGACCGCAGCTCGCTGTTGCTGCTGCGGCAGCTGGCCGGCGCGCTTTCGCGGACCAGGCTGCTGGTGGTCGCGACGTTTCGCGAGAGCGCCGGCCCGCCCCTCGCGGAACTGCTGCCGGGCATGCTGCGCGCGGACGGAGTGCGCCCGGTGCGGCTGCAGGGGCTGACCCGGCCGGAGGTGGCCCAGTGGCTGCGGCAGCTGGGCATCGCCGATAGCCCGGGGGCGGGCGGCGACACGGCGGCGCTGGCCGAGCGCCTGCACACGCGGACCGGCGGGAACCCGCTGTTCGTGCGGCTGATCACCGAGCGCGGAGCCGACGCCATCGACGCCGGGCTAAGCGGCGTCCCCGAGCTGCGCCGGCTCATCCTGGCCGACCTGGACGGCCTGGCGGCACCGGCCCGGGAACTGCTCGACGCGGCGAGTGTCCTGGGTGAGCGGATCGAACTACCGCTGCTGGCCGACGTCACCGGGATCCCGGCCGACGCCGCGCGCGGCTACCTTGACCAGGCCGTGGCGCGGCGCATCCTGGCCCAAGCGCCCGATAGCGCTGACCTGGCGTTCACGCATGCGCTGGTCAGGGACGCCATCTACGAGGAGCTGGCCCCGTCCCGGCGAGCAGCCTTGCACGGGCAGGCTGCCCGCGTCCTGGAACGGCTCGGGGACGGCGGGGCCTCCCCCGGGCAGATCGCCACCCACTGGCATCGATCCGGCGGGCCGGACGGTGCGGCGCGCAGCCTGCGGTGGGCGCGGCAGGCGGCCAGGTCAGCGACGGCGGCGCTCGCCCATGACGAGGCGGCCCGGTTCGCGGCTCTCGCGCTCCACGCGGCCGCGGCCACCCCGGAGGAGGTGACTCTCGTGGCCAAAGCCGAGCTGACCCTCGACGTCGCCCGCGCTGAGTTCACCGCCGGCCATGTCGAGGCGAGCCTCGCGCACTGCCAGGCGGCCGCCCGGCTGGCCGGCTCCATGAGCGTGCCCGACGCCAGCGCGGCCAGCGACCGGGCCGGCATCCTCGCGGCGGCCGCGCTGGTAGTCACCGGGATCGGCGACCCGGAGACGAGCGCGGCGGTCGACCTGCTGTGCGCCCGGGCGGTCCAGGCCCTTGCGGAGCTGCAGGCGCTCGAAGGGCCATCGGCCGGTGACGCCCACACCGCGACCCGCGCCCGCATCGGCGCCCGGCAGGCGATCTTCGCGGCCGAGACCGGCGCCTGCGACCGGGCGCGGGACCTCTCGCGGGATGCCCTCGCCGAAGCCGAGCGCAGCGGTGACCCCGACGCCCTGCTCGACGGCATGCACGCGCGGCACCTCGCGCTGTCGGCACCGCAATTCCTTGACGAGCGAAGGAGCCTCGCGACCCGGGCCTGCGAGATCGCGAGGCAGGCCCGGCAGCCGCTCGCCGAGCTGTGGGGCCACGTGTGGCTAGTTGACGCCGCGTTCCAGGCCGGGGACCTCGCCGAGGTGGACAAGGAACTGGCCAGCATCGAGCAGCTGGCCAGCTTCCACCGGCAGCCGCTGGCCTGGTGGCACCTGCACCGGCTGCGGGCCACGAGGTCCGCGCTGGTCGGAGACCTGGCTGAGGCGGTGTCGCACAATGAGGCGGCCCGGGCGGTCGCGCTCCAGACCGGGGCGGTCAGCACGGTGGGGATGTACCACGCCTTCCTTCACCAGCTCGCGCTGCTGCGCGGCACTCTTGACCCCCGGCCGGGCAGGCGAGCCTCGCGATGTTCCGCGCGGGCCCCGCCATGCCGCTGGTCCGGGTGTTCATCCCGCTGAGCCACGCGCTGCTCGGCGACACGGACCTGGCCCGGGTGACGTTCGAGGAGTTCCGCCAGGTACCCGGCACCGTCGAGGTCGGACCGCGCTGGGCCGCCCTGATGCTGATGATCGGGATAGGGGCGGTGATGCTCAATGACCCCGAGACCGGTGACCGCGTCTACCAGGAAGTCGCGGGCCTGACGCCCTCGTACATGGGCGATGGCTCGGGCACGGTGTTCTCCGGCGGGTCGACGCAGCGGCCAATCGGGGACCTCGCCCTGCTCACCGGCCGGATCGATGAGGCGATCAGGCGGTATGAGGACGCCATCACGATGAACGCGCGGATCGGCGCGCGGCCGTTCCTCGCGCTCAGCCGCCTCGGCCTGGCGAGGGCGCTGCTGGCCAGGGCCAATCCCAAGGACTGGCCGCGGGCCCGGGCACTGGTCACCGAGGCGGCCGCTGAGTTCCGGCGGCTCGACCTGCCCGGGCCGGTGCGGCAGGCGGATGCCACGCTCAGGGAGATCGACGCGGCGGCCCGAGCGGCCAGCCCGCTGTCGCCGCGGGAATCGGAGATAGCGGCGCTGATCGCCGAGGCGAAATCCAACCGGCAGATCGCTGATCAGCTGGTGCTGTCGGAGCGCACCGTAGAAGCCCACGTCCGCAGCATCTTGTCCAAGCTCGGCTTCACGACCAGGACCGAGGTCGCGACCTGGTTGCTGCGCGGTAGCCGGTTAGCGCGCGCGGCGCGGGCGCGCTACCGTGTTGCACAAGGCAAACATCACGGGAGCTCGGGCCAACCGGGCTGAGAGGGCGGCTAACAGCGCCGTCGACCGTCGGAACCTGTCCGGGTAATGCCGGCGTAGGGAGGGCGCGTTGAGTGCGCAATTCACCAAGGTGGCCGCCGACCGGCACGCGGAGGCCCCCAAGACGCTCGCTGAGCCGGTCCCCCAGTCGCTGACCGCGATCGACCAATTCGGCCTGTGGGGCAACCTCGGCGTGAGCCTGCTGGGCTTCACCGGTGCCCTGTTCGTGCTGCAGCCGGGCGGGCCCGGAACCCCCAACCTGAGCCTGGCGGCCGCGCTGACCGCCATCATCGCCGGCACCCTCCTCGGCACCCTGCCGGTCGCCCTGGCGGGAGTCCAGGGAGCGCGAACCGGGGCGCCGGCCATGGTCTTGCTGCGCGGCCTGTTCGGCACGCGGCTGTCTTACCTGCCGACCGCGCTGAACCTGGTCCAGCTGTTCGGCTGGGGCATCTTCGAGGTCGTCACCATCGCGACGGCGGCCCACACGATCGCCCCGGCGCTGCCCAAGCCCGGGTACGTGCTCATCGCCGGAGCCATCACCGGCCTGCTGACGATCCGGCCGCTCGGCGCGATCCGGGTGCTGCGCCGCTACGCCACCGTCGCCGTCTTGGTGGTGGGCGGCTACCTGCTGGTCCAGTTGCTGCACCAGCCGCTGCCGGGATTCACCGCTGGCAGCTGGTCCGGCTTCTGGCTGGCCACCGACACCGTCGTCGGGGTGGCTATCTCGTGGGTCCCGCTGGCCGCCGACTACGCCCGGCACTCCCGTTCCCCGAAGGCGGCGGCAGCCGGGACGATGGTCGGCTACAGCATCACCCAGGTGCTGTGCTACTCCCTCGGCCTGCTCGCGCTGCTCACCGTCGCCCGCCACTCCGGCGATATCTACGGCGCGTTCATCGCGCTTCCGGCCGGCTCGCTCGCCTTCGCGGTGCTCGCCGCGCGCGAGCTTGACCAGTGCTTCGCAGACGTGTACTCGACCGCCGTCTCGCTGCAGAACTTCCGCCCGCACTGGGACCGCCGGCTCCTCACCATCGTCATCACGGCCTGCTGCACCGCCGGCGCCCTGTGGCTGAATATCGCCGACTACGAGAACTTCCTCACCCTCATCGGCTCGGTCTTCGTGCCGCTGTCGGCGGTGCTGATCACTGACTACTACGTCATCGCGCGCAGGGACTGGGACGTGTCGCAGCAGTCGGGCACCCGCTGGCTGATGCTGGTGCCCTGGGCCGCGGGCTTCGTCAGCTACCAGCTGATCAACCCCGGCTACGTCTCCTGGTGGGCCAGCGCGTGGACCACGCTGGCCGCCTGGATCGGCTTCACCCCGGCGAGCTGGATGTCGGCGTCAATCCTGTCCTTCGCCGTCGCCGCGGTGATCACCTTGCCGGTGAGCCGCTGGTGTAGGTGATCTTGTACAGGTAGACCTGGTTGCCGCCCGGGAAGGCCGCCAGCGTCTTCCCGTCCGGGCTGAACGCCAGCCCGCCCCAGCCGGATTTATCACGCGTGGTCACGTGCTCGCGCGGCGGCTTCTTCACCCGGCGCGGGTGACGCGGCCGGTACCGGCGGTCCTGCATTCTGCCCACATGATCGCTAGGCGGCGGTGCGCGGAGGTCGCAACAGCGTGCGTGATGGCGGTGGCGTTCCTGGCCGCCTGCAGTAGCAGCACTACCGGCAACGGCGCCGGCGCCTCGGCCAGCGGGAGCGTCAAGTCAGCCAGCGGGAGTGGCCAGCCGGCCGTCTGCAAGACCGCGAACGACCTTAAGGCTTCGCTGCAGGACCTCAAGAACGTCAACGTCAAGGAGAACGGGACCTCGGCGGTCTCCGCGCAGCTGACGAAGGTCAAGCAAGAGCTGCAGACGCTGAGGACTGACGCGCACGGCCAGTACGCCACCCAGGTCGACGCCCTGTCGACCGCCTTGTCCGGCTTGAGCACGAGCCTCAGCGCGGCCGGATCGCACCTGAACAGCACGACGGTGACCGCGCTGGCCTCATCGATCGCGTCGGTGGCCGCAGCGGGGACCAACCTGGTCACGACCGTCTCCAATACCTGCTGAAACCGGCCAGCCGCCAGCCCTGGTGATTAAGAGATCGCTTAATCCTCGCTCGCACGTACCACCCGGCGGGGTTACATTCGCAATATGAGCGGAGAACGCGCCGAGGGCCTGGAGGTGCTTCGCGAGGTATGGCGGAGCCAGGGGCAGGACGCCGCCGACCTTGACGACGGCTGTGAGACCAAGTCCTGCAAGCGGATGGACGAGGCGGGGGTGGGCTTCGACGGCTTCGCCGACCAGGAGGCGGGCAATGTCGTGGACCTCGCCGCCGCCTGGCGCTCCCGGCTGCGCCGGGAAGGCAAGTACAACGCGGCCGGCGGCACCCTCCGCGACCTGGTCATGGGATCGTCTGCTGAGTGACTGATCCCGAGGCAGCGGCGGAACGACGCGGGTACCCGCACGACGTTGCGCTGCTAAGAGAGGACCTGCGGCAGCGCGAGGGCTATATCGCGGACCGCGGCCTGGCTACGGCCCTTGTCGTTGCCCTGCGCCTGCACCGGCCGGTGCTGCTGGAGGGCGAGGTCGGCGTGGGGAAGACCGAGGCCGCGAAGGCGCTCGCGCGGGCGTACGGCCGGCGGCTGATCCGGCTGCAGTGCTATGAGGGCATCGACGCCAGCCAGGCGATGTACGAGTGGGACTACGCGCGGCAGATGCTGCACGTCCGTGCGCTCTCGGTTGCGGCCGGCGCCTTCGACGAGGCGTCGGTTGACAAGCTGTTCGGCCCGAAGTTCCTGCTAGAGCGGCCGCTGCTGGACGCGGTGCGGGCCGGGGACGACGCCGTGCTGCTGATCGACGAGGTCGACCGGGCCGATGATGAGTTCGAGGCGTTCCTGCTGGAGATCTTGTCGGACTTCCAGGTCACCATCCCGGAGGTCGGCACGATCGTGGCGGCGTCCCCGCCGGCGGTGATCTTGACGTCCAACCGGACCCGCGAGCTGCACGACGCGCTGCGCCGCCGGTGCCTGTATCACTGGCTGGGCTACCCCTCCGCTGAACGCGAGGTGGAGATCGTGCTGTCGCGGGCGCCGTCGGCGGCGGCGGAGCTGACCCGGAAGGTCGTCGCCGCGGTGCACCGGCTGCGCGAGATGGAGCTGGCCAAGCCGCCGGGCGTGGCGGAGACGATCGACTGGGTCGCGTCGCTGGACGTGCTCGGCGAGCACGACCTGACGGTGGCGGCGGCACGGGACACGCTGGGCGCGGTCGTCAAGGACCGCGACGATCTCGAGTTGGTCGGCGACAGCCTGGAGGAGATCGTCCGTGGCGGCTAGCAGTGTGCTGGCTGACACCGCCGATGATGGCGCTGGCGAGATGACGGGCGTGCTCGCCGGCTTTGGCCGGGAGCTGCGCGGCGCCGGGCTGGTGGTCGGCACCGGTGACGTGCTCGCCTACGTGTCCGCGGCGGCTGAGCTGAACCCGGCGGACCTGCTCGACCTGTACTGGGCGGGCCGCGCCACGCTCGTGTCGCGGCGAGACGACATCCCGGTGTATGACCGGGTGTTCCGGGCGTACTTCCTGGGCGAGGACTCGGCGGCGGCCGCGGCGCTGAAGGTGACCGCGACGGCGCGGCTGGAGGCGGAGACCGCCTTGGTGATGCCGGGCAGCGAGCCCGGGCCGTCGCAGGAGTCCCGGGAGCAGCCGCTGGGCTGGATGGCCGCGGACGTCGCCGCGCTGAAGCGCCGCTCGTTCGCCGCGTGCACGCCAGCCGAGCTGGCGGCGCTGCGCCGGATCATGAAGACGATGCGGCTGACCCCGCCGCGGCGCCGGACCCGGCGACTGCGGCCCGCCCGGCACCCGTCCGGGCGGGTGCCGGACCTGCGGCGGATGATGCGGACGGAGATGCGGCGGCTGGGCGAGCCTCCGCCGCTGGTTTACCGCGAGCGGAAGATGCGGGTGCGGCCGCTGGTATTGATCCTCGACGTCTCCGGGTCCATGACCGACTACTCGCGGGCGCTGCTGCAGTTCGCGTACGCGGCCGGGCGCTCGGGCGGGCGGGTTGAGGTGTTCGTGTTCGGCACCCGGCTGGCCCGGATCACCCGCCAGTTGCGGCACCGGCGGCCGGACGTGGCGCTGGAGCAGGCGGCCAAGACGGTGACGGACTGGGACGGCGGAACGCGGATCGGCGCGTCGCTGGATTTCTTCGTGCGACGCTGGGGGCGAGCCGGGATGTGCCGCGGCGCGGTCGTCGTGATCTGCTCCGACGGGCTGGACCGGGGCGCGCCGGAGTTGCTGTCATCGGCGATGTCGCGGCTGGAGCGGCTGTGCTACCGGATCGTGTGGCTGAACCCGCACGTGGGACCGGATGTGCTGTCCTTCCGGCCGTCGACGGTGGGCATGATGGTGGCGGCCCCGTACGTGGACCGGTTGCTTTCCGGGCACGACCTGGCCAGCCTGGAAGAACTGGCGGCGACCCTGCCATCATTGAAGTGATCTGCTGCTGAGGCCTTGTGGGCTCCTGGGCTATTGGGAGGCGGTGCCGTGATCCGGCTCGGATCGCTGGCCGGGTACCCGTTCGAGGGGCCGCGGCTGCTGGCGGGCTGGACCGCGCCCGCTGGAGTCGCCGCCGTGTACGCGATCACCTGCAAGCCCGACCCGGCGCGGGAGCGGCACGCGGTGATCTACGTGGGCGCTTGCGATGACCTGGCCGCCGAGCGGTTCCCGTTCAAGCACCCGCGGGCGGCCTCGTGGATCAAGCGGGCCGGCTCGAAGTGGCAGCTGTACATCAGCGTCTACGAGGTCCCCGGCGGGACGGCCGGGCATCGCGAGCAGATCACCCGCGAGCTGATCGCCACGTACCACCCGACCTGCAACCAGGAGCAGTACCAGCCAACCTGGAAGCCCGAGTGGATCGGCGGCGAACGGGCCCGCTAAGCGCCGAGCTCGCCATCCTTCAGGAGCGCCTCGGCGGCTACCGGGGTGAACCCGGCGGCGAGGAACGCGCGGACGCTCGCCGCGTTCGCCGGGGAGATCTGCGCCCACCCCGGGGAGCCGCCGGGAACGAGGTGGCGGGCCGCCAGCGCGAGCGCCCGGCCAAGCCCCTTGCCCCGGTCGCCGGGATTGACCTCGACCGAAGTCTCCCAGCGGCCCGCGATGCCCCGGCCGATGGTCACGACCCCGCCGTCAGCGCGCCATGAGCGCACGTCGTCCCGGTAGCGAAGCGCCCGCGCGACGCGCGGATGATCGCTGGCGGCCTCGGGGGCAAGCGCGATCCCCGGCTCACCCGGCAGCGGGCTGGCGACGCACACCATGTCGATCGTGTGCACGTTCAGGCCCGTTCGGGAGCTCAGGGCCTGCAGGAATGGCGGGCCCAGGGGCGCGGACAGGTCTCCGGGCGGCAGCTGCGCCATCACCCAAGCCGGATCGGCGTCGGTGAAGATGACGGAGTGCGCGGTGAGCCCGATGACGCCCGCGTCTCGCGCGGATGGCGGCGGCACTATCGTCACGCCGCCATCGCCCGGCGGGAACCGGCCGGCCGCCACGCCATCCAGGATCTCGGCGAGCGCGCTCCGCTCCGGCTGCGCGTCCATCGCAGGATTGTCTCATCGAGGCCAGTGGCCTGGGCAAGCGGTATGGGAGCACGTGGGCGCTGCGCCAGTGCAGCCTGGCCCTTCCCTCCGGGCACCCGGACACGGGCGTTTGGGCGGGGCCGGTGGGCCGCGCCGCGCCGCCTGAAGCCGGGTTAATCGTGATCTTCGCGGATTCCTGTCATCGTGCCCATCCTGTTACGCTCTGACAAAATCGGTCGAGGGTTTGGGGTGAGCCTCGGTGGGGTCATGGAGGGTGCCTGGCTACGCCGAGGAGCGGGAGCTTGGGCAGGGGGCGTCGGGACGGGTGGTGGCGGCCGTCCACGTCGTCAACGGGCAGCGGGTGGCCATCAAGTACCTCGCGGACCGGCTGCTGCGGGACGGGAAGTTCCTGGCGGGGTTCCGGGCCGAGGCGGCGCTGCTCAAGTCGCTGGACGTCCCGCAGGTTGTCCGCCTGTTCGACTACGCCGAGGCACCGGGGCTGGGCGCGGCGATCGTGATGGAGCTCATCGACGGGGTCTCGCTGCGGCAGCTCATCGCGCGGGACGGGCCGGCCAGCCCGGAGTCGGCGCTCGCGGTGCTGAAGGGATCGCTGCTGGGGCTGGCCGCCGCGCACGCGGCCGGCATCGTGCACCGGGACTACAAGCCGGACAACGTGCTGGTCGACGGGCAGGGCAACAGCAAGCTGTCGGACTTCGGCGTCGCCGTCCGGTCCGGGCGCGATGCCCCGGGCGCGGGCACCCCCTTGTACATGGCCCCGGAGCAGTGGCACGGCACGCCGGCGACGCCGGCCACCGACATCTACGCGGCCAGTGCCGTCTTCTACGAGTGCCTGACCGGCACGGCCCCGTTCGCCGGGGGGATCGGCCAGCTCCGCAGGCAGCACACGGCCGAGGCGGTGCCGGTCGAGCGGGTCGACGAGCGGCTGCGCGCGCTGATCACGCGGGGCATGGCCAAGGACCCGGCGGCGCGGCCCGCGAACGCGCTGGAGTTCGTCGGCGAGCTGGAGACCACGGCGGCCACCGCCTACGGCGCGGACTGGGAGTCCCGGGGCCGCGATCACCTGGCGGGGCGCGCCGCCGCCTTGCTGCTGTTGCTGCTGCGGGCACCCACCATCGCGGCGAGCGGCAGCGGCACCAGCACCACGTACACCACGGTCACCACGCCGCGGGTCGCCGCCAAGGCAGCCGCCAAGACAACGGCCAAGACAGCGGCCAAGGCGGCCCGGGCGAAAGGCGGCTTCGGCCTGAGCGGGATGCAGATGGGCATCGCCGGCACTGCCCTGGTGGTGGCGATCGCGGCCGGCGCGGCGGGCGGCTGGGTGGCGGGCAAGCACCACAACGCCGCGAACACCGCGCCCGGGCCGACGCGCACGTCGAGCGGCCCGGCCGCATCCGCGTCGCCGAGCGGGGGCGCGACGACGGCCGCGTTGTCCAGCCCGGCGTGCGGCTCGGCGCCGCCGCCGCTGGCGTACGTGACGACGGTAGGCTCGGCCCTCCCGCTGACGACGGTCACGGTGCGCTGCGGGACCGGCGCGCCGCATGCGGTCGCCACGATCCACGGGGACAGTGCCTCGAACCTGACCTGGTCGGCGGACGGTACCCAGCTCGCCTGGCTGACGTCCAAGACGATCAACGTCGCGCAGGTCAAGGCAGGGACCTGGACGACGCGGTCGTGGTCGTGCCAGAACTGCATCGGCCTGGCCTTCCAGGGCCAGCAGGCGGTGACGGTCAGCGGGCAGACGGCGGGCGGGCCGCAGCAGTTCATATCGGCCGCACCGCAGCTGCTTGTCTACCCGCAAGCCGGCCCTGGCCAGCCGGTGACGCTGCCGGTCACCGGGATCACCGGCCAGCGCCAGGGTAGCGACTTCCGGCTGCTGGGCAACGTCTCCCCCACCGAGCTCATCGTCGCCTACGGCGACGCCGGCGGGAGCAACATGGGCGGCTACCAGTTCCTGTACCAGGTCAACGCCGCGGGCCAGGCAACGGAGTACGGCAGTGGCAGCCTTAGCCAGGCCACGCAAGCCCTTAACCAGCCGGCGGGCACCTTCGTTGACTTCGCCGCCAACCAGGCCGGCAGCCAGATTCTCTTTGACATGTACTCACAATCTGGCGCCCCGTGCCCTTACTACACGGCCTGGATGCTGGACACCGCCCACCGGACGCTCAGCGAGCCGAAACCGCCCGCCGGCGGCGGTCCCGATGGGTGGCTAGTGCAGGGCGTGTGGTTCGACCAGGCGGGGACCCCGTACGCATCACTGGTCCCGAACCTCGGCACCTGCTCCACATCGACCCCGCCCAGCGGCAGCCCGCAGCCGGTCGGCGCCACCCCCATCGTGTGCACGCTGTCCGGCGGCGCCTGGGTGCAGGCCGGGCGCGGCGTCTTCCGGGCCGCTTACGGGCCCGGCGGCTGGCTAGCCGAGAAAACCGGTGTCACCAGCCAGGACGGCTCCAGCCCGGCCACCTTGACCATCTCCGGCGGAACCGGGACAACCCCCGTCACGGTCGCGGACGTCACCACGACCGGCTTTCGCTATGCCGACGTCTTCGCCTGGGCGCCCGCTGCCGCCCCGCCGGCGGGCACCGCCACTCCCACCTCAGCCGCTGGCGGGACCCCAGCCCCAACTGCGTCCCCTACCTAACGACCGGTCCGCGCCCCGGGAATGGGGCTGAGTCTTTCGCGGCGGGCCGGGTTGACGCCTCGGCTCACACGTCGATGCGGGCGCCCATGACGACCGTGCGGTCCCTGGGCAGCACGAAGTACTCGGCGGCGTCGGCGGTTAGCCGGGACGTGGTGAGGAACAGGCGCTTGCGCCAGCGGTTGAGGCCGGGCTGGGTGCCCATGTGCAGGTCGATCTTGGACAGGAAGTAGGAGACGGGCCCCTCCGCCAGGCGGCCCTTGATCTCGGTATGGTCGATCAGCGGCAGCAGGGCGGGCACGTCAGGCGTGTCCATGTAGCCGATGCGGGCCGTCACGTGCACGATCCGGTCATCGGTGTAGCCGAGGTCGTCGATGTCGGTGACCCGTTCCTCGGGCGGGACGTGCGGCACCGGGACCGTCTCGAGGGACAAGATGATGACGTGCTCGTGCAGCACGTGGTTGTGCTCGACGTTCGCGCGCATCGCCAGCGGCGCGGTCTCCTTGCCCCGGTTCAAGAAGACGGCCGTTCCCGGGACCCGGGCCAGCGGCGGCTTGCGGTCGTGCAACTCGGCGACGAAGGGGGCCAGCGGTCCCTCTTCCACCTGGCGCCTGCGGGTCACGATCGCGCGGCCCTTCTGCCAGGTGACCAGGACGGTGAAGACGACCAGGCCGATAAGCAGCGGCAGCCACGCCCCGTGGGTGAACTTGGTCAGGTTCACTGCCACGAACAGCAGGTCCACGGCGACCAGCAGGCCGCCGCCGACCAGGACGACCCCTAGCGGCCATCCCCACTTGTGGCGGGCGATGTAGAAGAACACGAACGTGGTGATCGCGATGGTGCAGGTCACCGCCATGCCGTAGGCGTAGGCCAGCGCCGCCGAGGTCTTGAACAAGAACACCAGCCCGAGCACCGCGACCATCAGCGCCCAGTTGATCCACGGCAAGTAGACCTGGCCGATCTGCTCCTCCGACGTGTGCGCGATCCGCAGCCGCGGCAGGTAGCCAAGCTGCGCGGACTGCCGGGCCACCGAGAACGCCCCGGCGATGACCGACTGCGAGGCGATCACCGTCGCCAGCGTGGCCAGGATGATCATGGGGATCCGGCCCCACGACGGGACCAGCAGGAAGAACGGGTTGGCGATCGCGCGGGCGGGGTCGCCGAGCACGAGCGCGCCCTGTCCCAGGTAGCTGAGCGTGCAGGCCGGGTAGACGAGCGCCAGCCACATGAAGGTGATCGGCCGGCGCCCGAAGTGGCCCATGTCCGCGTACAGCGCCTCGGCGCCGGTGACGGCCAGCACCACGGCGGCGAGCGCGAAGAACGCGGTCGTGAAGTGGCCGACGAAGAAGCCGATCGCGTAGGTCGGCGAGAGCGCCTTCAATATCGCCGGGTGGCCGGCGATCCCGTGGATGCCGCAGGCGGCCATGACGGTGAACCACACCACCATCACGGGGCCAAACAACCTCCCCACCACCCCGGTGCCCAGTCGCTGCAGCAGGAACAAGACGACGAGGACGGCGGCGGTGATCGGCACCACCAGATCGGTGATCGACGGCGCGACGACCTCGGTACCCTCGATCGCCGACAGCACCGAGATGGCCGGCGTGATCATCGAGTCGCCGAAGAACAGCGACGCGCCGAAAACGCCGAGCAGCGCCAGGGTCAGCTGCACCCGGCGGGTGCCGCCGCCGCCGAGCTTGGTGACCAAGGTGATGAGCGCCATGATGCCGCCCTCGCCGTCGTTGTCGGCGCGCATCACCAGCAGCACGTACGTGATGGTGACGATCAGCATCCCGGCCCAGAAGATCAGCGAGATGACCCCGAACACGCTGTCCGGCGACACCTTCACCGGGTGCGGGTCGCCGGGGCTGAACAACGTCTGCACGGTGTACAGCGGGCTGGTTCCGATATCCCCGAAAACCACCCCGAGCGCCCCCAGGGCCAGGGCCGCCTGCTTCCCACCGTGCCTGTTCGTCACACGCACACCCTACAGAGCGGGACATCGCCCGCCCGAGGGAGGAACGCCGCCGTTCATGGCGGATCCGGCGACGCTGGCCGCCAAGTAGTTGGCGGGCCTCGCGTCCCTGGGTGACACTGCGCCGCAGGGAGGTAGGCAGTGGCGCCAGTGGACGCGGCGGCGGCACGGCTGGCCGGCAGCCTCGACGGATGGCGGCGGCGGATG
>JAICUO010000784.1 GCA_025935815.1 Streptosporangiaceae bacterium | reverse complement strand
CATCGGCCAGCCGGCCGGCCACCGCCGGCAAGATCCCTGCCCCGCCTGTCACGGGCATGATCACCCGGCCCGCTGCCTCATCGACGGCGGGCTCTGCGGTGCCAAGCGGAGCGAGCGCACGGGCCAGCTGGCGGGGGTCCTGGCCGGGCAGAGCCTGCGCTTCCAGCCGGTCGCCGCCGGCCTGCGCCCGCAACTGGCCGGGCGGGCCTCTGGCGATGACCGAGCCGTGGCCGAGGATGACGATCGTCGTGGCGAGCCGCTCGGCTTCCTCGATGTACTGAGTGGTCAGCAGCAAGCTGGTGCCGCCGGCGGAGAGCTCGGCGAGCACCTGCCACAGCTCCAGGCCGCCGTGAGGGTCCAGGCCGGTGGTCGGCTCGTCGAGGAACAGGACCGGGGGCGCGGCGAGCAGGCTGGCGGCCAGGTCCAGGCGGCGGCGCATGCCCCCGGAATAGGTCCGCGCCAGCCGCCCCGCGGCGCCGGCCAGGCCGAGACGGCCAGCCAGTTCGGCGGCCCGGCGGCGCGCCTGGCGGCGGGGCAGCCCGTGGAGCCGGCCGATCATGGCCAGGTTCTCCTCGCCGGTCAAGAACGGGTCCACCGCCGCGTACTGCCCGGACAGGCCGATCAGCCGCCGTACCGCCTGCGGCTGCCCGGTCACGTCGAGTCCCGCCACCCGTGCCCGGCCCCGGTCGGGCCGCAACAGTGTGGCCAGGATCCGCACCAGCGTCGTCTTCCCCGCCCCGTTCGGTCCCAGCAGCCCTAGCACCCCGCCCGCCGCAAGCATCAGGTCCACCCCGTCCAGCGCGAGCACGGGCCCGAAGCGCTTGCCCAGTCCCTCCGCCACGATCGCCGCGTCCGCCATCTGCCCCGCCCGCCTTCCCGCCCGCACCCGCCATCCGGATACGTAGCATTACTACTTACTGGCTTCGCTAGGTAGCATACCTACTCATGAGGGCGGACGCGCAAGTGCTCAAGGGGCACCTGGACACGCTGCTGCTGGCCAGCCTGGAAAACGGCCCGCGGCACGGGTACGCCGTGCGGGAAGCGCTGCGGGCCGGCGGCGCCCGGTTCGACCTGCCCACCGGCACCATCTACCCAGCCCTTCGCCGCCTGGAGGCGGCCGGGCTGGTCACCGGCACCTGGGCCGAGGCCGACGGGCGCCGCCGCCGCAGCTACGAGCTCACCGCGGCCGGGCAGCGGCGGCTGGCCGGCGACCGGGCGGCCTGGCGGGACTTCGCCGCCGCGGTGACGGCAATCCTGGACCCAGCGCCATGACCAGCCCGCTGATCGCCGGCTACGTGGGCGGCCTGCACCGCAGCCTCCCCGCCGCCCTCGCCGACGAGGCAGCCGATGGCCTGACCGAGGCCTACGAGCACCACCTTGCCGCAGGGGCCGGCGACCAGGAGGCCGCGCAGGCCGCGCTGGCCGAGTTCGGCGACCTGCCGACGGTCATCGCCGAGTTCACCCGCCAGGCCCCGGGCCGCCGCGCCGCCCGGCTGCTGCTGGCAACCGGCCCCGCCGTCGGCGCCTGCTGGGCAGCCGCCATGATCGCCGGCCACGCCTGGACCTGGCCCGTGCCAGCCGCGGCGCGGCTCGGTTCCGCCGCCGCCCTCGTGCTCGCGGTCCTGGCCCTGGCGATCGCCGCGGCCAGCCGGCACAGCTACCGGCGGACCAGGACCTCGGCCTACGCGATCCCGCTGATCCTCGCCCTGGACGTGACCGCGGTGACGGTCGCACTCGCCGCGCCCACCCTGACATGGGCGCTGCGCATCGCCATGGCCGTCAGCATCACCCGGATCGCGTTCACCGCCCGGGCCCTGCCCCGGCTCCTCGCCCGGTAACCCGAGGGCGCAAGCGGCGGCGTGACCAATCAAGCGCCATTGATGGATTCCGGAACTAGGCACGGTCCACATGCTGGGGCCCGCTATCCGGCTCCAGATGGTTCGACCTCTAGGCGCCCGCCGTCCAGATCCGCCCCTAGACGCTGGCGCTCCATTTGTTCCATCGGCATGACCACGCGATCGGCGCCTCGTACCTGAGCACTACACGAGCAGCGGGGCTGTACTTAAGCAGCGGGACTCTTCCGGTCACGGTGTGTGATGTAGGGTCTCACGCTGCCTGAGGTAGTCTCACTGCCGACGTTGTACGCGCGGTGCATGCGAGATTCGTCGTGAGGCGAGCCGGAACGCATGCCAGCATGGGCCGCATGCCTAACGACCACGACCCTTCCGGGGGGATCTCCGCCCGGCTCGTCTCGTTCTCCGCTGACTCTTCGGATCCGCCGGGGCTCAACGACTATGACAGCTTTGCTGAGGGGTACGCGGCGTCCAACGAGACCGGCTTCGTTCATGCCTACTACGAGCGGCCCGCGATGCTGGCGCTGGCCGGGGACGTGGCCGGCCGGCGGATTCTCGACGCCGGCTGCGGCTCTGGTCCGCTGATCGCGGCGCTGCGCGACCGGGGGGCCATCGTGACCGGCTTCGACAAGAGCGCCGGGATGCTGGAGGTGGCCCGGCGGCGGCTCGGTGACGACGCGGACCTGCGGGTAGCCGATCTGGGCGGCCCGCTTCCCTTCCCTGACGGCACGTTCGACGACGTCACCGCTTCCCTGGTCCTGCACTACCTGGAGGACTGGGGCCCGGCGCTAGCCGGGCTGCGGCGCGTGCTCAAGCCCGGCGGACGCCTCATCGCCTCCGTCAACCATCCCTTCGCGGAGAACCTGTGGCACCGCGGTGCCCGCCTCAAGCCCGATTACCTCGCGACCTACAACTACACCGTTGAGTGGACCGCGGGCGGCCAGCGCGCGGTGCTGCGTTTCTGGGCCCGGCCGCTGCACGCGATGACCGACGCCTTCACCGCGGCCGGCTTCCGGATAGCGGTCATCAGCGAGCCGCCGGTCGCACCGGATACCCCTCGCGAACTGCTCCCGCCCAGCGTCGCGGACAGGCAGTGGATCCCGGGCTTCCTGTTCTTCGTCCTGCACGCCAGCTAACCGCCAGGCAAGAAGCGGGCAACGGTCAGGCGGTGCTCAGGCAGACCTTCCACGGCCAGCTCTCCGCCCGCGACGTCCGCCCCCCCTTCAGTCACTCGCGCAGTCCCGGAGGAGACCACCAGACACCCACCGTGACCACGGCTTCGGCGTCAGAATGCTCAGCTCTCCAGCCCGCCCCGTCAGTCATCCAAACGTGCGCGGCCTGTTCGTGCCTGGCGGCGGATCACGATGTACCGGCACTCGCGGTGGCTCGGCGCGATCTGCCTCACGTGCCGATGCTGCACTCGCCGGGCGCGGCGGGCCACTCGGCGGACTCTGTCGAATCAACCAGTCGACTCTGGCGCCTGTCCAGCACTGTTTCGTCGATCAGATGCCACGCCCGCATTCAGGGAAGACGCCCTACACTGGCCAGCTTTTCCGCCGCTTGTTT
>JAICUO010000707.1 GCA_025935815.1 Streptosporangiaceae bacterium | reverse complement strand
CTGCTGGTACTGGCCGGGGTCGGGATACGGCTGATACTGCCCGGGCGCGGGCGCGGGCGGGTCCATCTGCGGCGCCGTCGCCGCCGCGCCGGCCGCGGCCGGCGGCCGGTCCCAGGAGGACGGCTTGGCCAGGGTCTCGGTGTTCGGGAACTCCGGCTCGGCCGGGGCGTCCCAGGACGGCTTGGCGGCCAGTTGCGTTTCCGGGTGGTCCGGCTCGGCGGCGGCGTCCCAGGATGGCTTGGCGGCCAGTTGCGTTTCGGGGTGGTCCGGCTCGGCCGGCGCCGGGTCCCGGAAGGCCGGCTTGGACACGGCCTGCGTCTGCGGGTACTCCTGATCCTGGGGGTCGCCCGCGGATGGCGGCTTGTTCGCGAGCTGCGTCGCCGGGTGCGACTGGGTGTCCGGCGCGTCGTCGGCGAACTCCGTGCCGCACCCCGTGCAGAACCGAGTGTCGCCAGCGCGTGGCCGGCCACACTTCGTGCAAAAGCCCATCGATCATGCCTCTCTTGGCATGGCAGGAAGCCCGCTCTCTTCCGCCTGCGCGCATCTTACTCTTGAGACGTCCGCGACCCGTGTCCGGATGTCGTGGACTTGGCGCTCGTGGTGTCATTGACGGTAGCGGTGCCATAGAGGGCACTAGCGGCGCTTGGCCGGGTCGAGCAGGCAATCGCCCGGTCGCTGGAGGTCTGTTGAACGCACTTCCGCTAGTTTTTACGGTTTTCATCGCCTGCGCGGTGGAGGCGGTCGAGGCGCTGACGATCGTGCTGGCCGTCGGCATCACCCGGGAATGGAAATCCACCTTCCAGGGGATGGCGGCCGCGCTCGTCGCGCTCGCGGTGATCACCGCCGCGGTCGGCCCGGCCATCTCCTACCTCCCGCTCACCGCGCTGCGGCTGGTGGTCGGCGCGCTGCTGGCCGTCTTCGGCCTGCAGTGGCTGCGCAAGGCCGCGCTGCGGGCGAGCGGGTACAAGGCGCTGCACGACGAGGCGAGCGCCTACCTGAGGGAGGTCGCCGCGGCGAAGGAGGCGGCCGGCCGGTCCCGGCGCGGCGTCAGCGACTGGTACTCCTTCACGCTGTCGTTCAAGGGCGTGCTGCTGGAAGGGCTTGAGGTCGTCTTCATCGTGATCACGTTCGGCGACAACGCCCACGACATCGGCGCCGCCGCCCTCGGCGCGGCGGCCGCGGTCATCGTGGTCGTCCTCACCGGCATCGCGGTCAGGGCCCCGCTGACCAAGGTCCCGGAGAACTGGATGAAGTTCGCCGTCGGCGTCATGCTCACCGCATTCGGCACCTTCTGGGGGGCGGAGGGAGCGGGCGCGCGCTGGCCCGAGGGGGACGCCGCCCTGCTCGTCCTCGTCCCGGTGATCGCGCTGGCGGCGGCCGGCTGCGTCTGGTGGCTGCGCTCGCGCAAGGCGGGGCAGGCGGCGGCCGCCCCGGCACCCGCCTCGGAGGTGATCAGCTCGTGAGCAAGCTCAAGGCGTTCGGCCTGTTCTGGTACGACTTCATCATCGGCGACGACTGGCACGTCGCGGCGCTGGTGGCCGCGGGCCTGGCGGTCACCGCGCTGGTGGTCCACATCGCCGGGGTCAACGCCTGGTGGCTGCTGCCGCTGTGCGTTGTCGCCGCCTTGGCCTGGTCCCTGCACCGGGCGACGTCCCGCAAGCCCTTACCCGGATCGGCGCAGGGTCAGGGCGCGGGGTCAGCCGCCAGGTGATCGGCGGGCAGCGCAGGGCTAGTGCCCGGCGGGGACGGGGGCGGGCGGGTGCTCGGCGTCGCGATGGCGGCTGGCGCGGTGCAGCAGCCGCTTGAGGGTGATGTGGCGGGCGGCGCGGCGGACCTCGGCGTCCCTGGCGTGCTCCGATCTCAGCAGGTAGCGCGCGAATTCCGCGGCGTCCTCAGCCGCTCCGCCGACCTGTGGCCGGCCGGTCGCGTAGGCCACGAACGCCGGGCCGAACTCCCGCCCGAGCGCGGCCGCGAGCTCCGGCTCGGTGCGGGCGAGGCCGCGGCCGCGCTTGCGCAGCAGCGCCGCCGACTGGACGCGCACCCGGCCGGCGTCCACGCCGGGCGGCGGGGGAGCGCCGGCCACCAGGGCCGCGACCAGCGCGGCCTGCCGGGCCGCGAGGTCCTCACGCCCGGACACGGCCGGTCCCGGTGCTCGTCACGGTGTCACGGATAACGGTCAATTCGGCGGCCATCTCAGCATCGGAGGGATAGGCGTCGTCGCGCTCGAGCATCACGCCCGGCAGGGCAGGCCCGTACGGCCGGGCGCGTTCGGCGAACGCCTCCAGGATGTCGAGGATCCGCAGTGCGACCGGGTGGGCGTGGGTGTCGTGCCACACGCCCTCGCGCAAGACGCCGCCGGCGACGTGCACGTAGGCTACCTGCCCGAGCGGCAGCGCCTCGAGCGCCGCGACCGGGTCGGCCCCGAAGTTGACCTGCGCCGTGTGCAGGTTGGCCACGTCCAGCAGCAGCGATACCCCGGTCCGGTCGACGAGCTCGCCCAGGAACTGGGCCTCGGTCATCTCATCCTCAGGCCAGCTGATGAGCGCGGCGATATTCTCCACCGCCAGCGGCACGGGCAGCGCGGCCTGCGCCTCCCGCACGTTCGCGACCACCACCTCAAGTGCCGCCCGGGTCCTGGGCACCGGCAGCGGGTGCCCCGCCTCCAGCCCGCCCGCCCGGCAGAACGCGACGTGCTCGCTGACCAGCGGCGACTCGAACCGGGCGGCTAGCCCGGCCAGCCGGGCCAGCTTCGAGCGGTCGAGCGAGTCGGTGCCGCCCAGCGACAGCGAGATGCCGTGCGGGATCACCGGAACGCCGCGCTCGTGCAGGGCGGCCAGCGTCGCCGGCGCGTTCCCGGGGTGCACGTTCTCGGCCACGATCTCCACGAAGTCCACGCCGGCCGAAAGCCGTTCTATCGTGAGGTCGATCTCTGGCCGCCAGCCGATCCCCACGCCCCCCACGGCTATCTCCCGGGGGGACGACGACCCGTGCGCTCCGGGGGGACTGCCGCGCATGCCGGGGCTCATCCGCCGCTCCCGCCGCCGCAGCCGGACAGGCCCCATGGCTTACCCATGCCGTTATGACGGGCGAAGGCGGAAAATGGTTCCGGTGCCGGGCGGCGTTTTCGCCCGCACCGTCCGGTTAGCCGCCGCGCCCGGTGAAGAGCCGTGCCCGGTCAAGGGCCGTGCCTCATTAATAGCGCCGGGCGCGGACCAGGCCGCTTTCGTAGGCGAGCACCACCGCCTGCACCCGGTCGCGCAGGCCGAGCTTGGCCAGGATGCGGCCCACGTGCGTCTTCACCGTCGCCTCGGAGACGAACAGCCGCTCGGCGATTTCCGCGTTAGATAGCCCGGCAGCGACCTGGATGAGGACCTCGCGCTCGCGCTCGGTGAGCTCAGCCAGGTCCGGGGGCGGCACCTGCGGTACCTCGTCGAGCAGCGGCACGAACCGCTCCAGCAGGCGCCGCGTGGTGGACGGGGCGACGACGCGGTCGCCGCTGTGCACCGAGCGGATCGCGAACAGCAGCTCCTGCGGCGGGACGTCCTTCAGCAAGAACCCGCTCGCGCCCGCCTTGAGCGCCGCGAACGCGTACTCGTCGAGGTCGAAGGTGGTGAGCATCAGCACCCGGGGCGCATCGCCGGCCGCGCAGATCCGGCGGGCCGCCTCGACGCCGTCGAGCCGGGGCATCCGGACGTCCATCACGATCACGTCCGCGGTGCCCTCCCCGGCCAGGTCGATGGCGCCCAGCCCGTCGGCCGCCTCGCCGGTGACGCTCATGTCCGGCTGGGCCTCCAGCACCATGCGAAACCCGGCCCGGACCAGCTCCTGGTCATCGACCAGCGCGACGCGGATCATCAGGCCGCCTTGTGGGG
>JAICUO010000294.1 GCA_025935815.1 Streptosporangiaceae bacterium | reverse complement strand
CGGAGGCGTGACCTGGAGCGGCTACCGGGGCGCACCGGGCAGCCGGTGAAGACGGGACACCGGAGGTAAGCGGCATTGTGTGATAGCACCGGAAATGACACACGACCCGGATGCGCTGGGGCTACATGTCCTGGCAGGGCCGTCCAGGAAATGCTGATCCCCGCCGGCCAGGGGCTGGCGGGGATCAGCGGGGGTCGCGGGGCGGTGCGCTACCAGCGGTGGCTGGTGGTGCTGTAGGAGAAGTCGGTGATCCGCTCGCATTCCTCGGCGGGCGTGTAGACCGACTGGACGGCTACCCGGCCGGGACCGGTCAGGCGCAGCCAGATGTTGCGGTAGTCCAGCGTGTTGCTCCAGAAGGCGAACCCGAGGTTGCGCGGGTACTCCAGGTGCAGGTGCATCCGGACCGAGACGTCCCGGTAGAGCAGCGAGCTGGGCTGGACGAGCAGCGACTCACCGTGCCCTAGGTCCCGGATGAACGTGTTCCCCGGCGAGTGGAGCATGAGCAGGCCCGGCCCGCCGGCGGCGGTGAAGGTGTCACCGTATTGCCCCATCGGGTAGTGCCACTCCTTGTCATCACCGGTGCCGGTGGTGTACCAGATGTGGTTCTGCTGCCAGTCGTAGGTGATGTTCCCGGTGGCGCACAGGAAGCGGTGCTCACGCACCCACATCGACTGGCCGTGCTGCAGCGGCAGCGCGACGACCTCGCCGGCGTGGTTGTCCGAGAGCGCGATGTGGCCGGGTCCCGTCGCCTGCATCATCAGCAGCGGCAGGCCGGCCATCATGCGCTTCCAGCCGCCCTTGAGCGACATGTTGTTGAGCCGGGTCTGCGGCTCGGTCCACAGCATCACGTGATGCGAGAAGTAGATCCAGTCCTGCGGCGCCAGCGTGAACTCGGCGATGGGGACCCGCAGGCCGGTGACCTGCAGGTGAGACTGGCCGAACTGGAGGCGAGCCATGTCCCGGATCGCCGGCTGCTCGATCCACCCCGAGTCGCTGACCACCGTCTTGATGTCGACCGGCGCGCCGCACAGCGGGCACGTCGGCTGGGACGGGTCACTGGGCTGCCGACAGTACCGGCAGATGTAGGTGTTCATGGTGGTACCCCGTCCGCCGGCCTAATCGCCCGCGTGGTGGTGGACGTACGCCGACTGGATGCCGACCCGGCCGGGGCCGGTCATCTCCGCCATGTAGATGTGCCGCATCAGGCCGATCTTGACTGGAAGCTGGATGGCCTGCATCTGGACGGTGGCGTCCTTGTAGAGGAAGCCGCCCGGCTCGACCATGATCTTCTCGCCGGGGCGCAGCGTGCGCTCGAGCACGTCCCCGTTGCCGTGCAGCATCAGCAGGCCCGGGTACTGGGCGGTGATGAACCGGTCCATGAACATGCCGCTGCCGCCGTGCAGCACGTTGGCCAGGCCCTTGATGCGCACGAAGGAGTACTGGATGCTGTGCGAGGCCATCAGGAACGCGTGCTCGCGGACGTCGAGCTCCATGCCCGGGTGCAGCGGCAAGACCACCAGCTCGCCGGGGTGGTTGTGCGAGAACGCCACGCGGCCGGGGCCGTTGGCCACCGTGACGATGTGCGGCATCCCGCCGAGGGTCCGCTTCATCCCGCCCTGGGTCTTCAGCGACGACAGCGGTACCCCGCCGTCCTTCCACAGCAGCACGTGGTGCTCGAAATAGACGCCATCTTGCGGGGCGAGGTTGAGCTCCGCGACCGGGACGAGCTCGCCCTCCACCTGGCAGGTGCTCATCGAGAACCGGAACTCGGTCATGTCCTTCAGGCGCGGGGCCTCGCGCCACCCCGAATCGCTCACCTTGTCGCGAACGTCGAGCGGGGCACCGCATGTCATGCAAGAGGTAAGTCCCGGCTGGTTCTGCGCTTGGCACCAGCCGCACTGGATAGCTTCCACGGCAGGAACATAGCAGTTCAGACACTTTGATGCCGACCATGTCGAAGGCAAGTTTTTTGCCGGTATCGTTTTCTCCATGGCACTGTTCAGCCGTGAGTTCATCGCCGTACCCGATGACCACAAGGGCCAGATTGTCTACAAGTGGCCCGACATCACCATCCGTAAGTTCACGCACGCGATCGTGAACGCCGACGAGGTCGCGTTCTTCGTCAACACGGGCCAGGTCGTGCAGACCATGGGCCCAGGGCGGCACCAGATCAGTGCTGACGAGCTCCCGGGCCTGGGCGCGCTCATCGACGTGGCCACCGGGGGCAACGCCTACCGGGCGGAGCTGTACTTCGTCGGGACGCGCGAGTACACCGGGTTCCGGTTCGGCGGCCGGGTGGACAACGTCGAGGACCCGCGCAGCGGCCTCATCGTGACGTTGCGGGTGTTCGGGGAGTTCGCGCTGCGGGTGATCGACCCGGTGCGGGTGATGACGAACCTGACCGGCAGCGTGGACGTCACGGACAACGAGCGGATCTCCGGCTGGGTGGCCGAGCAGCTGCTGAAGGTGATGCGCACCAACGTCACCACGCAGATCGTCCGCGAGGGCTGGAACATCCTGGGCCTGTCGATGCACTCGGCCGACATCGAGCAGTCCGCGATCGTCGCCGCCAACGGGCAGCTTGAGCCGTATGGCGTGGCGATCACGCGGATGGGCAACTTCGACGTCAACCTGCCGCCCGAGGACGAGGCCGAGCTGAAGAAGCTCGCCCACGACGTGCGGTACTCCCAGCTGGCCGGCGGCTTCCAGCAGTACGCGGCGGGCGAGATGGCCCTCGGCGCGGGCCAGGGCATGGCCCAAGGCGGCGGCGCGAACCAGGGAGCGTTCCCCGCGGCCGGCCCCGGCCTGGGCGGCGCGCTGGCCGGGCTCGGGCAGCAGCCGCCACAGCAGCAGCAGGCTCCCCCGCCCGCGCCTGCCCCGGCGCCCGCCGCGCCCCCGCAGCCTGCCCCGACCGCGGTGGCCAGTTCGACCTGCGCGAACTGCTCGACGAGCAACCCGGCGGGCGCGAAGTTCTGCATGGGCTGCGGCCAGACGATGGCCCCGGCCGTGCGGCACTGCACGAACTGCGGCACCGAGCTGCCGGGCGGCGCCCGGTTCTGCGCCGGCTGCGGTACCCCGACCGGGGCGTAGCCGCCCCGGGGGTGCCCCGCTAGATCCCGATAATCCCCGCCGTGCGATGGCCGGCGGGGATTTTCACTGCCCCGCGCGCGGGCGCGTGGTAGGCGCCGACCCAGCCGCTGGAGGCGAGGATCCAGTACCCGCCGGTGGCCGGGGAGACCGCCAGCCCCACCGCGGTGGCGCCGCTGGGTAGCTTCCCGGCGGCTTGCCCGTAGTACGCCGCGCCCAGCGCCACGGCCCGGCCCTTCGAGGTAAGGACCAGGTAGCCGCCTTGCGGGCTGGCCGCGATGGCGGTCGCCTGCTCGCCGGCGCCCAGCTTGGCGCTGCCCTTCACCGGGGCGGCGAAGCCGGCCACCCAGCCGTCGCTGGCCAGGGTCCAGTAGCCGCCGGTGGCGGCGTCGGCGGCGATCCCGACCGCCTTGACTCCCTTCGGCAGCCGCCCGCGCACCGACCCGTGGTAGACCGCGCCCCCGAAGGCGTACACGCTTCCGTCGGAGGCGAGCACCAGGTAGCCCCCGTGGCTGGCGGCGATCGCGGTGGCGGGGACGCCCGTGGGGAGCCGCCCGGCGGCCGAGCCGAGCGCGGGCGCGTGATAGGCGGTGACCGCCCCGTTGCCCGACAGCAGCCAGTATCCGCCGGTGCCAGGGTCGGCCGCGATCCCGGCCGCGCTGACCCCGGGCGCGAGCTTGCCGCCCGCCGACCCGTAGCCGGCCGCGCCGAAGCCGTACACGTAGCCGCCCGTGGTGACGACCTGGTACCCGCTTCCCTGGCTGCCGGCCAGGTTGACGAACGCGTACCCGCGGGACTGGAAGTACCTGATGATCGTGGGGAGCGCGGCCACCGTCGCCGGGTCCCCGGACGGCGCGTTGTGCATGAGGATGACGGGGTGGGCCTGCGGGCCGCCCTCGGATTCGGCCAGCGAGACGATCCGGTTCACCCAGGACGAGGCGGCGGAGCCGTTCGCCTTCCAGTCCTCGGTGTCCACCGACCAGTTGAACACGCGCATGTTCCGCTGCCGGGCCAGGCTCAGCAGGGTCGAGCTGTAATTGCCGTACGGCGGGCGGAAGACGCACGGCCCCCAGCCGATGAGGCTCTGCTGCTCGGCGGTCGCCTTGTCCATCTCGCTGGCCTGGCTCGCGGCGGACCGGGCGTTCATGTCCGGGTGGTCCCAGGTGTGGTTGCCGACCTGGTAGCCGAGCGTGGCCTCCTGCCGCACCAGGGACGGGAACCGCGCGGCGTTCGCGCCGATGTTGAGGAACGTGCCGGTGACGCCGTACTGCCGGAGCACCGCGATGACCTGCGACGTGTTCGGCCCGGGGCCGTCATCGAACGTCAGCGCCACCGTCTTGGCGCCGCCCGGCACGGCAGGCGCGTAGAAGCTGGCGCCATTCGGCGCGGCCACGCAGCCGGCCGAGGCGCGCGCGGCGGCGGACGCCAGCGGGCCAACCGCGGGCGGGGCCACGGAAGGGCCGCCCGCCAGGACTGCCGCCGGGTCGGGCGGCCCCTCGACCGGCGGCGGTCCCCCGGTGGTCGCGCCCGGGCCGGCGACCGCGCCCGGACTGGCGACCGCGCCGAGGGTCATCGCGCCGAGGACGGTGACAGCGGTCAGCGCCGATACGAGACACTTGCTGGACACCCGCATCAAGGCCCCCCTGGGCTAATTCACATGACATAGCGGTCATGTGCGCTTTAAGTATGATCCAGCCCGGTTCGCGATCCAAGGACCACATCGCACCTAATGACGCCATTGCGGGGAGGGCGGTTGCGCGCTTCTTTACCGGCGGGATGAACAGGCCCCGGAACAGCCCAAACGACCGCGCGGGGCGCTCCCTTCCGGGAACCCCCGCGCGGTCGTCATGGAAAACGGCTAGCGGTCAGCCCGCGTACTTCTGGACCAGTGCGCCGAGGTTGGGCAGGGCGGCCTGGATGTTCTTGGCGGCCCCGCCGCGCACCGCGTTGTAGGCCTTGACGACGGTGGCGCGCGAGGACTCCCGGCCCATCCGGTCGGTGACCGACAGCAGCGCCTCGGAGACCTCGTCGCTCCGCTTGGCCAGGTAGTCGCCGAAGGAACCGCCGCCGGCGGCGACGAAGTCCGCCCAGAACCGCTCAAGCTGAGCGACCATGTCGGGCAGCATGTTCTCGATCACCGACTGGTAGTAGCCGGACGCGAACGACGTCACCGCCTTGTAGGCGACCTTGAGGCCCGCCCCGGACAGCCCCGACTTGCCGGCGACTTCGGCGTCGATCAGCGCCTGGCAGTCGGCGACGACATGCGGCTTGGTCCCCGGCGCGAGCAGCGCCTCCTGAAGCGTGGTGGCCATGTGGCTCGTTCACTCCCTATAACGTGTTAAAACCGATGTATGCGCAGCTACCGTACCGATGGCCGGAGGGCTGCCGTCGATTGTTGACCCGAACGTTATGCGGCGTTTTGTGGCAGTTAATTTCGCGCCATATGCTGGTAACTCGCGGCTCGAGTGATTGGCAATAGCTGCCGGGCCGCCGCTAATTGCATTGCGTAATACTGGCCGTGCCGGTCCGGCCGCCCGGGACGCCCCGCCCGCTCGGCCATCGACCAGCGGTGGCCCACGATGAACGTCACCGGCGCGAGCAGCGCGGTCACCACGAGGTTGGACACGGGGAAGTGCATCCCCAGCCGGTCCAGGCCCGCGTACAGCGCCATCGCCAGCGCGGCCGCCGCCAGCTGCTGCACGTTGAACCGCACCAGCGCGCCCGCGAACGTCACCGCCCGGTCCCGCCAGGTCAGCAGGCGCGACAGCGCGAAGTTGAGCTGCACGCTGAACACCGTCTGGATGGCGTAGGAGACGACGTGGCTCAGGTGCAGGAACTTGATGAGCGCGTACTGCAGCGCGAGGCCGACGACGAACACGATCACGCCGTTGACCGCGAAGGTCGCCAGCCGCCGCCGCACGCCCCACAGTCCGGCCAGCACCCCCCGGCCATCCGCGCGGGACGGCGCGGACCCGGCGCTCAGCGCGCGGCGCTGGATGCCGGCGATGTACTCCAGGTGGCGCAGCGCCCGCATTTGCGCGGCAGTCGACTGCCCGGCGAACGGCCCGGAATCCGGCCCCGGCGACAGCACCGCCGGGCGGGGTGACCGCTGCGGAACCCCAGACGGCCCGGCCGGGCGGGGCGCGGGCAGGTTTGGCCGGGCCAGCTCGCCGAGCCCGCGCTGCCGATCCGGCCGGCGGTGCACGGCGGGACCGCGCTGATCACGCTGGCCACCGGTACCGCGCGGCGGCCGCGCGGTACCGGGCGGGCGGACGCCAAGAGCGGGGGCAACCAGCCGCCAGCGCGGGTCCGGCGCCCAGCGCCGAGCGCTTGAGCCGCCCAGCGTGCCATCGGGAAGGGTCGGAGCGGTCACTAGGCTGCCATCCGCCCGCAGCCGGCGGCGCGCATTCGCAGAACCGTCTCCATGGCAGAGGATGGGCACCTTCCTGTGTTGACCAGTTCAGCTGCGCCCCCCTGCAATACCGCCGCGCGCCGTCCGATCTCGGCCAAATACGTGGAGCTTTGCAAACGTTGAACCAGTTTACGAAGGGGCGCTGAGGATCCGCAGCGGTTTGCGCAAGATCCAGCTGGGGTGGGGACCCCGCCAGAGAACCGGCCCGCCGCACGGGCGCGCCTGCCCGCCGCGCGGGCGCCGTTATGACACACTTTCCGGGTGCTAGGCAGGGATCACGCGCTGAGCGGGGCGCTCGCCTTCGCCGCACTGGCGCCGGGAATGCACGTCAGCGGCGCGTACCTGGCGACGGGGATCGCCTTGTCGGCGGGAGCGGGGGTGCTCCCGGACATCGACCACCCAGACAGCTCCATCGCGCTGACGTTCGGCTTCCTCAGCAACAGCTTCTCGTGGCTGGTCGAGAAGATCTCCGGCGGCCACCGGCACCTCACGCACGCCATCCCCGGCATCCTGGTCTTCACGGCGGGCGCGATTACCGCGGGGCGCTACCAGCTGTCGGGGCCGCACCCGCCGTACGCCGCGCCGGGCTCCCCCGCCTGGCACCCGGCGCTGTTCTGGCACCTGGTCCCGGCCGGGATATTCCTGACGCTGCTGTACGCGGCGGCGCTGCGGGCGCTGAAGATCGGCGGCCACCACGGCGACCTCATCGCGATGGCCGGCGCGGCGGCCACCATCTACTTCGGCTCCGACCTGGCGGTCATCCCACTGGGCCCCTGGCATGTCCCGCTCATCGGGCTGGCCACCGGCATCGGGTGCGTCGCGCACATCGTCGGCGACGAGCTCACCCACGGCGGCTGCCCGCTGCTGTACCCGGTCAGCGGGCACGAGTTCCACCTGCTGCCCCGCCCCCTGCAGATCACCACCGCGAAGATCGCCGAGAGCTACGTGATCTTCCCGCTGCTCGCCATCGCCTTGTTCCTGGCCATCTTGCACGCCACCGGCCACAAGCTGTAGGAAGTTGGGGCTGGGCGCGCATGAGCCAATTTCAACGAAGCGATCCGGTGCGCTCTGGTAGGCAAGGCGTGCCACTAGTCTGAGATAACCGTCACCGTAAATGGCGGTTACTGCCAAGGGTATTGACCAAGCCAGCACGCGTAGATGGCCTGAAATTTTTCATCGAAATGGCGATCGAGATAGCTCTGCGGCGCGCGGAGCCTGACTCTTTTTCCAGCAATCCTTGTCAATACTACCTTCCGGTTGCCGAAGGCCTTTTCCACGCTTACATCAGTAATGTCGGACCATTCCATCAGGCGACCGCCCACCCCTTGCACTATAACGCCCTGCGGCGTAAGAGTGACGTCGAAACTTTGCGTGAAAATCAACACGGCCAAGCACATGGCACCGAGTCCCTCGAGCACCCCCCAAATCTCGCCCATCGAGAGCGGCTGGGAGCTTACGAGTGTCGCGAGATCGGCAGCTGCAAACGCCGCCAGAACCCCCACAAGCAAGGGGAATATCCTCTGAAGAGGGGTGAGTCGATATTTAATCACACGTCTCCATCTCTCACTTCCCCACTATAGGCTATCGGGCACCGCTCCCAACGTATCGCACGTCAGACGCTGATTAGTATGAGGCGCACGCGGCATATAGATAATGGCCGACAGTAACGATACCGTGGACTAGTAGCCCTGAAGGCTAGTGTCCATTCCACGTCCGCCCACCAAGTAACGGAGACGCCTACCGATATGGCGAAGCATCCGCCGATCCTACTAGCGGCGTTTATTTCATGAACTGCCCAGTACTCGTAAAGAACGGCAATTGCTCCACACGGGGCCGCGGCAAACCCGAACCATACGCACACTGCGGCATCAATCACCAATGCGCCGACCCAAACGCCATTGGCCTGAACATCCCTTTCGAGGTTTTGAGTTTGATTGCGGGAGAAGTAATATGTGCATCCCCACGCCCGACCCCACCATTGCAGATGGAAGTAGCATGACCTGGTTGCCGAGATGCCGCCTGAGAGGTCGAACTGCTCGATTGGATTCTGCCTGGCATAATCGTAGGCATTGGCCGATCCACCCGGAACGGGATCAGGTTGAGAGAATCGCCCGGTAGCCGTTTCGTATGCTCGTGCCCCCATGAGGAGTTGTCCGCCGAGGGCGTTGCTTGAGATTTGGTCACCACCGAGCCAGCCGTACGGTCCTGGGGGGCCCGTCTCGGAAGTTCCGAACTCGTTGTATACGTAGGTTGCCGTCGGGCCGGTTGCCGTCGGGCCGGTGGTAGCGGTTGCCATGATGTCGCCGTGCAGGTCTGACAACTCGAGGGTTGTCCCCGTCCCAGTTACCTGGGCAGCGAGGGTGCCATTGAAGTCGGTGACACTCCGCTGCCAGCCTCCAGTGCTCGCCAAGGTCCAGGCTGGGTTGTTACTGGTGTCGCTGTAGTGGTTGGTGTACGTGACGCCGGCCTGGCTGTAGGTGGCGAACCGGCCCAGGGTGGGGTCGAGCGCCCAAGTCATGGAAGACCCGTTCTGGGACTGGTTTGCGAGCATGTTATTGGCGTCATAGGTGGCGGTCAGGTTGCCGGTGCCGCCGGCGTCGGCGGACGGGGTGGTGGTTATGTTGCCCTGGGTGTCGAATGCGTAGCCGGTCGTGGTGACACGGTCGGCGCTGTCGTAAGCATGGGTGACGGTCGTGCCGGTGGTGGCCTGGCAACTGCCATCAGCGTTGGGGGTGTAGGAGGTGAGACCGGTGCGGTTGGAGTCGGCGTCAAAGCCGTAGCCCCGGGTGGTGCACAGGCCAGCCAGGGTGTCTTGCACCTTAGTCAGCCGGTCGGCGTTGTCGTAGGTGTAGGCCTGGGTGGACACGGTCGGGGTGGCGGTGTCGGTGATGGCTTGGGTGGCCCAGTCGCCTGCCGCGTTCGGGACCACGGTGTCTGTGAGCGGCGCCGTCCACGCGGCGCCGTTGTAGGACACTGAGGTTGCCGTGCCGGTGGGGTCGTAGGCGTAGGTGCCGGTGATGCCGCCGGGGTAGACCTCGCTGGTGAGGCTGCCGTCG
>JAICUO010000106.1 GCA_025935815.1 Streptosporangiaceae bacterium | reverse complement strand
CTGGACGAGACCCGGCAGCGGATCTCCGACTTCGCGCGCAGTGCCACCCAGCACGGCTTTGACTTTCACAACATGAACGGCAAGGGCCGCGCCGCCCACGTCGGCCCGGCACAGCCCGCGGCGATGACCCTGATAAGCCTCGCCGTAGATAAGGAGATGCCAGAACTCGGGCGGATGTACCAGCGGCTGCTGAGCGCGACGGCTCACTCCGCAGTCCACGGCCTAGCGCGAATGCTGACACCCCTGTCGCTCAACGAAGGCCGACCGGGCGAGGCCCTGGCAGCCGTCAACATCGACCCCCGGCGACTTGCCGTGGAACTGGTCGTCGGGCCGATGACCGCGCACAGCCTCGCGCGAGGCGTCGAGTGGTTCACCGGCTGTGACATGAGCGGCCTTCACGGCCCGGCGAACCAGATGCTCATGACCTGGTCGCGTGTTGGCCGGATAAGCGTGCCTGCGGTGACGGCATGACACGGACGCGTCGCGGGGCGAATCCCGCCATGCGCTGCACTAGGTAAGTACGTTGAGTTGGGTTCTGGATCGTATCCGCTGTCAGCGAAGGTAGTGGCCGGGTCGCCGATGAGTTCGCTCCGCCTGTGGTTGCCCGAGTCGTACCGGCGACGGGAGGAAGAAGTACGCGCCCGGGGTGCCGTGGTCGCGGTCACCGGCCGCGACGTCGGCCTTGCGCCGATGACGGATGAGGAGGTGCGAGACCTCGCGGCCGGGCTCGTCGTCGAGACCGCGCTCCCGCTGCTCGCGGGCCTCGCGCTCGTGCTGGGCAGCGTGTCCCACCAGGATCACGCGGAACTGCGGGCCGACCAGGTCCGGGCTGCCCGTGCGCTTCTTCCGCCGCCCTACCGCCAGCGCGCAATCGGCTACCTCGAAGCGGGACGCCGGGACATGGTCTTCAACCAGGAGCAGTTGCTGGTGGCGATGCGCCTGGTCATCGAACACGGCCAGCCTGGGCCATCCGGCCAGGTCGACCAGATGCGCCTGGCGCGGCTCCTGCTGGGCCTGACAGACATCATGGTGTCCGGAGAAGAATTCAACGCAAGCGCTGAAGACGCCGCGGTCTCTCTGGCGCTGAGGCGCGTCGGGCTGGCGCGGGCGGAGCAGGCCCGGTACGAACTTGCCCGCTGGTACGACCTTCTCATCACCCGCGCCCGCGCCGCCGCCGGCACCGAGGGCAGCATGGACCTCGACCGGCTGTTCCGGGCACGCACCGGACTCGCGATCGAGGATTTCCTCGGCATCGCGTGGTTTCACGCGGCGCCGCTGCGCAGCCCGCACAGTCCCGCCGAACTCACAGGCGCAGGCTTCCATACCGTGCTAGCGCAGTTGCAGCTCAAGTACCGCGACCCGGACACCGCAGCTGCCGCCGCGAGGCTGCTCATCGCCGACGTGCCCACGCAGCGCGCCCGTTTCAGGCGGGACACCGCCAGCCTGCACCGCTCATCGCTCAGGCCGTTCTGGGAGTACCCCTATGTCAGGCTTGACAGTGGCCGCATACTGCCCTTCTCTTCCGGCCTCGCGCTGAACCGCGGCATCCGCGGGGTTTACCACCTGCTGATCGACCAGGCCGGACTGACCGGCGTCACCGGGGTGAACGACCTGACGAGCTTCATCGGCCGGCTGCACGAGGAGTACCTCACCGACCTCCTGGGGCGCGCGCTATCCTCCGGCCGCCACGGCACGTTCGTCAGCGAGGCCGACGTGATGGCGGCCAGCCGCCGGACGGACAAGCCCCCGTTCGATGCCGCCATCATCGCCGACGGCACCCTGGTGCTCATCGAGATGCTAACCGCCACGCTGCGCCTCGCGACTTTCGAGAGCTGCGACCCGGCCCTCTACCAGCGCGACTTCGACCGCGACTTCAAGAAGAAGGTCAGGCAGCTCGTCCGGGCCGTCGAGGGCGTCGGCAACGGCACGTGGACAATCCCGGGCGCAGAGCCGGCATCCGTCCGCCGCGTCGTACCGGTCCTTGCCAGTCTCCACCCGTTCCCGCTGTTCGGGCCGATGTGGACCCGTTCACCACGGCATTCGCCACGCCGGCCTTCGGCCACGGGACCATGGTGATGCCGTTGCAGCTGGTCACAGATGACGACCTCGAAATACTCGAAGCCTTCCAGGCCGCCGGCTCAATGCCGATCGTGGACGCGCTTACCCGCCGCGTCGGCAATCCGGCATGGGCTGAGTCACGGATGATGCACGTGATCCTGCGCGCATGGAGACTTACGGAACCCGACAATGCGGGGATGCAGACTGGTCCGCCCCGGCAAGTCTGGAGGCTGCTATGTCTGCGAACGCCATGCTGTCAGGAGTCTGCATCGTCTCGGATCTCAGCGCTTTCAAATTTTCCCGAGGTGGTCCAGGACGCGGCTCATGCCGTCAGTTCCGAGCGCCAGGCCGTGTAAAACTCTCGCAGTTCGGCCGCGGACGAGCCGTCGGGTACGGGTATCTCGCTGTCGGTGAACCGGCCGAGGGTGGCGATCATGTCGGCGAGGACCCTGACGTCGAAGCCCGCGTCGATCTGGGCGGCGCGGGCGAGCAGCACCTCCTTGCCGAAGCGGCGGGCGAGAATGTAGATGTCGGCGAAGTCCCGTGCGGCGGCCCGGTCGAACAAGGCGAGGAGCTTGTTGCCCGCGAGCTCTTCAGGGGCGAGCGTCGGCCCGGCCGGGGTCACGGAGGCGGGCAGATCCGGCGGTGCGTTCACGGCCAGGTCGATCAGGACCCCGCTGTCAGCGCTGCGGATGACCATCCGGCAGAACGTGTCACTGTCGTGGATCCGCTCGGTGATCCAGCCTCGCTGGCAGGCCGCGGCCTCCAGGGCATCGCGAGCAGCGGGAACGTGCCCGCGCTCAGGGGCGGTGAAGAAGTCGAGGTCCTCGGTGGGCCGTGCCGTGAGGTGCTGTGCGAGCAGCGCTGCTCCCCCGGCCAGCAGGAAGCCCCTGCTGGCCGGAAGCGCGAAGAACATCCTGGCCACCTCCAGCTGGAAGGGCGGCAGCCCGGGCTGGCCGTCGCCCGCCATCACCCCTCCGCCTCGCCGGACGGCGCCACCAGCGGCGCCCACGCGGACCGGACTGCCCGCGGGAGGACCAGGTCGTCCCACAGGTCAGCGAGCAGCGCGCCGTCGACGTAGGCGAGGATGTCGGCGGGCCGTCCTTCTTGCAGGACGATCTCGTACACGCGTCCCCGGTCGGCGCGCGACCGCAGGTCGAACACCCGCCCGGGTGCGGACCAGTTGAGGTGCAACGGCAGTTCCACCACCGCGAGAGCGCGCGCCACGTCCAGTCGCGGCAGGCGATCCGGGACCCATGCCGGCCTGCCGCGCGCGGACGGCTGCCGGGTGAATGACACCTGCGGCACCGCCGCCAGTTCCCATCCCGCCCCTGATAGCAGCCGGGCAAAGGTGGCGACCGTCGGAGACTTCCGGCCGTGCTCGTACGCCGACAGCGTCGGCCGGGAAGTCCCGGCACGGCGCGCCAGCTCCTCCTGGGTCAGGCCAGAGCTGGCCCGGGCCTGCTCAAGCAGTTCGGCGGCGTTCATCATCCATCCAGTGTATCCGATAAGATACCGTATCCGTTCAGATACTAATGTGGACCGGCGCCCACCGGCCCGACGTCCCTTGAGGGCACCCCGCCGCGATGCGCACAGCTCCGCACCGTCGGTACCCGGTGGCGCAGTCAGGAACATCGCCCGCCTCTCACGTCCGGGACCATCCCCAGGCTGTGATCCCGGTCAAATTCTTGCGCTGCCAGCAGAGATCACTAACCGTATCGAGCCGCTTCCGCCTGGCACCGGGCGCGGCCATCATCGCCACGCAGCAGGCAGCTAACGAGGCGCAGGCACTCTGGACTTCAGGTATCGGACCCCACGACAGGTCCACGAGGAATACATGGAACGGCAGTCCGCAGCGTGAATTAACCACAAATACGCTGTCCGAAAAGCTCGGGGCAGATCACGCCACGAAGGAAGGAAACCACAATGGCCGCTGCCAGCTCCGCCAGCCAGACCACCCGGTTCGCCGGGGAGGCGGGCAGCGTGCTCGCCGACGCGCCGCACCAGGCGGCTGACGCGGTCGGCCGTGCCGACCTGCGGGCTGCGCTCGCCCAGGCCGAGCGTGCCGAGCACGCCGTCGCGGGCCTGCGCCAGGCGATCGTGGCCGACGGCGCGCCTCGCTCTTCCGGCATCGGCGAACATGCCGGAAGAGCGGACCATCGAGGTGCACGCGCGACGTACTAAGAAGGCCCAGCCAGCGGGCGGCCAGGTGTCAGGAGTCGATGACGAAGGTGACGGCGCCAGGATTGGGGCAGGAGCCGCTATTCGATGTCCCGTCGCCTGTTACCTCGCTGCCCGATTTGGGAAGCCGCAGGCCTCCGGCCGTCAAGACTTGACACGTGGTCGCGAGATTCCACACCTGCGTCGCAGGCCGCGCCGTGCAGGTCATCGACACGGAAAACTCCTGGTATTGGACCGTGCAGTCCGCCGGAACGCTGGCCGCGTAGGCGGGTGTGGCGATGGTCGATCCGGCCGTGAGCAGTCCGGCCGCCGCGATCCCGGTAAGAATAAAGCCTCTTCGCATCTCAGTTCCTTTCCGTCGTGGTCGCCGGATCCTTGAGGTCAGTTTCCCGGCTTCACGGGCACGGTGACATCGAGGGCGGCGCGATAGTTGTTATGTATTACCGCCAAGAGCCTTAGCTAGGAGGCCTGCCACCAGCTCAGAGGGTCCTTCCGCTTTAACGCACCTAGATCGACCCTGTTACGTGGTGGATTGAGGCTTGGTCGCCACCTCCGGGCGGCTGTGGAAGTGGTGACTAAGGACTGGCTCAGCCGACGGCTGGCCAGTAGTAGATGGCGCCACTCAGATTTAGCTCGGCCCCCGTAGTGCGAGACGACGGAATCTGGCCATCTCCGGTCAGGGGGCCGGGTCACCGGGGCCTGGAGTTGCCCGCGCCTATCGGCATGAGCTGGGGAACGCCTTGTTGCAGTGTCCATGGGGAGAGTCTCGCTGGTCGCGCTAATAGATCATTAATAAGTCGCTATCACGCATGTGGCGGCCAGGCTACCGATGCGCACCATAGGGCCTACCATGACGCCCTGTAGTACGTCTTCAGGTCAGTAGGCGCCGGGCAGCAAAGGCACCCGACAAGATTGACTGAGACAAACCTTCGCCAGGACCGTCAGGCCAGCCCGGCAAGACCCCATCCAGACCGCCAATCGTCTTACTCAAGAATGCCCGCCCAGGTCAGGATCCTGCACCGGGCAACCTCATCTGAGACGGGACAGCCGGGTCCGGGGCAACGATCACCCAGACACTCTCCGCTTGGCCGAGAACCTGGCCGAAGACGTCCGCGCCCTCCGCCGCCCAGACTGCGGCGATCGCCTTCGGCGCGTCCGGGATCCCGGTACTGCATGACTGGCGGCTGCGCGAATGCGACTACAGGCAGCGCAACGGGATGGCGGCCGCCGACCTGCACCGTGGGCGGCGCGACCACCTGGACGACCCCTACCCCGACGGGGAGAGCTGGCGGCAGGCCACCGCCCGGGTCGGCCGGTTCCTCACCGACCTGCCCCTGCGCTGGGACGGGCAGCGGGTCCTGGTGATCGGGCACATGGCCACCCGCTGGGGCCTAAACCACTACATCAACGGAACGGCACTGGAAGACCTCGTCCACGAAGACTTCGCCTGGCGCGCGGGATGGGAGTACCGGCTCCCCTAGCCCATCAACCAGTCCGGCCAGATCGGCGGAGACGCCGCTGGCCAGGGTCGGCTGCGGCCAGTACGTCCTGCCGGGTGTCAGCTAGGCGCGAGGCTGACGGCGCTGCCTCCGGTCTGCCGTGGATGCTGGGCAGGTACCGCGCCGAAGCCGCCTGACGCGGTACCTGCGGTCGGCGTCCCGGCCGAGCCTGGCCGTCACTCAGCCGAGCTTTGACAGTCCCTTCTGCAGATCGTCGCCGTTCATCGCCGGGGCTAGCTCCACGCTGGCGTTCAGTTCCGTGAAGAACGGCTCCGCGAACGGCGGTATGCCGGACGCGTCCGGCAGGTCAAACACCAAGTACGCGGTCCGCTGCCCGTCGAAGGTCGTAAAGTACATCGCCTCCGGCGTCCAGCGCTCAGCTGCGCGCTGGATGACCGTGCCCAGGGTGCCGTCCTTGATCGCCTGGTTCCCGGACTCAACCGGCATGCTGATCCTTGCCATGACACGCATGAGTACCCCCTGTTGAACTCTGGCCGCCCCCGCGGCGCGCCCCACGGCCCGGACCCCCGGATGCCGCGGTGCCCGCATGACCGCGAGGGCGAAGGTGACGGGAAGCAGCCCGCGCACATCCGCCGCCGAACGCCGCGAGATGAGCTGCGAGACATCCCGGACGATCCCTACCCGTAGGCTGGGAGTGGCAACCACCAGGTCTTTTCCCGGAAGTCACCGCCTCCGAGAACCCTGGACGGGCCTACGGCTCGCACCGGAACCTGGCCATGGACGCCCATCAGCGACACCAGCCTCACCCGGGACATGGTCAGCCTTCGAGGGCGCCGGCCCAGCGCCAGTCACCTTCGGGCCCAAGGTACTCAACGCGTTGCACCTCGGCGTCGAGTTCCTCCTCGTCCCGCGCCCAGGCCAGGGCGGCGGCATGGCCGGGAAAGTCGCGCTCGTCCATGACGTCGCCCATCCCGTCAAGGAACCGGTACCGCGCCATGCCCTCACCGTAAGGGGAACACCGCGGTACCGGCTGTCTCAATCTCAGACTGGGTGCCGCAGCGTAGCGGTCATCCCCGTACCCGGCGACCGGAGCGAGCCGGGGAGGCAACCCGCTGCCGAGGTGGCCATGAGTCGGCACGGGTCCGCTGGGTGCCAGCGGATGATCTTCTCGGCTGGCCATTGACGCGGGGCGCTGAACGGGGTGATCGACGCCCTGCGGGAGGCCCGGATGATGGGATGCGTACCAGCCCTATGGACCCAGGCTCCCCCGGCGGCAGCGACCTACAGAGGTTGAAAGGCTAGGGTCTACGGCGGCTGCGGGTCGAGGGTAAGGCCGGTCTGTCCGAGGAGCGCGTTGATGAGGTCGGGGCGGCGCTGGATCTTCCGGAGCCGGGTGCGGACGATGGCCTCGAGCTGGTCGAGGGTGGCGGCGGCGTGTTTGCCCAGGCCGCTTTTCATTACTGACCAGGCACTCTCGACGGCGTTGAGGTCAGGGGCGTAGCCGGGCAGCCGGACCACGGTGAGCCAGTCTTCGCGGGCGTCGGTGAAGGCGCGCATCTTCTTGCTGCGGTGGGTGTTGAGGTTATCCCAGATGACGATCAGGGGCGCGTTCAGGGCGTGGTGCGCGGCGGTGACCAGGTGCGCGTAGTCGGCTTCGGACATGCTCGGGCGGTCGCCCTTGCGCCTGCGGTGGACGCGGAGGCGTGAGAAGAACCGGCCCGGCCGGCCGGGCTTGAGGCAGGCCATCCCGGCGAGGGACAGGCGGCCGGCGTTCCCGGAGACCCGGACCACCGGGGTGTGCCCGCGGGGCGCCCAGGTGCGGGCCCGGCCCGGCCGCAGCGACTGCCCGGCCTCGTCCTCGAAGCAGATCCACGCGCCGGTCAGCGCCGCTTGCCTCGTCCCTTCGCCCAGGTCGCCGACCGCCATTCGGCGACCGCGTCCTCGTCCCGCTCCAACGCGCGGTGCACCGGGACCTGCGGGCTGAACCCGAGGCGGTGCAGCAGGAACGACACCCCGCGCAGCGTGTAACAGACACCGGACAGCCGCTCGATCAGCACCGCGACCCGGGCCAGGGTCCACCGCTGGTCCAGCTCCCACCCGTAAGCCGCCGGCCCGGCCTCCAGCGCCGCGCGCAGCTGCGCGACCTGCTCCTCGTCCAGCTTGCAGGGGTTCCCGCCGACGCCTTTCGAGGCCAGGGCAGGCGCGCCGCCGGACTGCCAGGCGCGCCGCCACTGGTAAACCGACTTCGTGCTGACCCGCAGCGAACTCGCGATCTCCTTGGCGTCGGTGTCCTGCTCGAACATCTCCGCGGCCTGCAGCCGCACCTGCTCGCGGCGAGACCGGCCCTCAATGGTCAGCCCGCCGCCATCCGCATACCTCATGACACCGGCCTAAACCCGGCACCACCACGAGTCACGCAGGCGCGCCGACCGTGACCAAACAGACAAAGACCCCAGCATTTCAATTTCTGTAGGTCGCCGTCTAGGGCCAGAAGCCGCAGCGAGGCCAGCAGGATGCAGGCGTGTCGGCGCGCGATCAAACGTTCCTTATGGCTGCCGTCATTTACTTGATTGCCATCCTGGCTGGCGTCCTCGTCTCGACGATCACCTTCCTCGTGATCGCCTGCTCCTGCCGGTGCCCGGCGCGTTCACCCATGACGGGCTCGTAGTGCTAGCTCCCGGCGACGCCGACGCCTGGCTCGAAGAGGACCGCCAGACCTACGGCGAACCGCGCAACCCCTATCACTGTGTCGACGCCCTCCCGCCATCGCGCCACGTCCAGGTCCTTGCCGGCCAGTCGGCCGTGGCCGACACGAGCCGGCCCATGCTGCTCATCGAGACCGGCGCCCCGCCGCGCTGGTACATCCCGCCCGGCGACGTCGCCTGGGAGCGGCTTGAGCCTCTCCCGGCCCGCACCACCCGCCAGTACAAGGGCGAGGCCAGCTACTTCCGGGTGCGGGGCAGCGATGCCGGGCTATGGACCTACCGTCATCCTGACCCCGAGGCCGCCGCCATCGCAGGCCACGTCGCCGCCGCGGGACAACCCGGGGTGCAGGTCATCGTTGACGGGGCCCAGGAGGGACGGCCGTGAGCACTGCCGGCGCCAGCGCCCGCGAAGCCCTGTTCTGGGAACTCGCAGCGCAGCTCATCGCCGAGCCCGGCGTCACCAGGAACACCATGATGGGCTACCCCTGTCTGCGTTCGGACGGCGCCTTCTTCGCCTGCGTCGAGCGGGCCACCGGGCACCTCATCGTCAAGCTGCCCGCCCGGCGGGTCGCCGCGCTCGTCGCCGTCGGCCGGCCCTGCCCTTCGCGCCTAACGGCCGCACCTTCCGCGAATGGGCCGCGCTTCGGTCGCCGACCCCGCCGAATGGCGGGCGCTGCTGGCCGAAGCCCGGGAATTCACCGGTGGCTGAGACTTTCACCGGGTTCCCGCCCAGCGCCGTCGCCTTCCCTAGCGGGGCTCGCTGCAGGCAACGCAAAGGCCTGCTTCGATCGCAACCGCGGCACCTACGCCAATGACGCCGCCGTATCACTGCGAGCCTTGGTCATCGCCGACAGCCTCGTCACGCCCTGACCCATCTGAATTCCCTGATGGCCACGACCGTACAGCGCCGTGAATCGCTTGCTATCCTGCCGCGGCGAGGAACGCCTCGATCCCGCCCATGTCGCGGATCGCCCGGGCCGTGCCAGCGCGGTCCTTCCTCAGCGCCGCGACCAGCGCGGCGGGCACCGCGGCCTGCGGGTCATAGGCGGCGCTCCAGGCCATCATCTCCAGCAGCAAGGGGATGAGGTCCTTGCCCTTGCCAGTGGCGTGGTATGCCTGCTTGCCGCTGCGGCGGTCATCGGCGGTCTTGCCCAGCAGCCCCGCGGCCTCCAGCCTGGCCAGACGGTCGGCGAGGATGTTCGTGGCGATGCGCTCCTCCGAGGCGAGGAACTCGCGGTAATGAGACTTGCCGCGCAGCAGCACGTCGCGCATCACCAGCAGGGACCACCGGTCGCCGAGCAGGTCAAGCGCGGAGCTGATCGGGCAGTCCGACCGGCGGGATTCCCTCATCCGCCGGCGAACGCCCGCGCAGCCAGCGCCAGCTGCGGCCAGAGGTCGCTGGCGCTAGGGTAAACCGCCGCCCATGTCTTGCCAGGCCGCCCGTGGCCGGGGTCGAACGGCTCCGCGGCCTCGGCGGTCACCAGCTCCTGCACCTGCGCGGCCGGGATCTTGACGACCAGGGTGTCCCGCCAGGGGAACAGGAACACCTTGCCGCCCGCGCACAGCGCCGTGGTGCCGAACATCTTCTTCCCGGTGACCGCGGGGTCGCCTGGCAGCGCCAGGCGGTGCCCGGCGTAGAACGAGTCAGCAGCGCTGTCGGGTGCGGCTGCCGGCTTACTGCTCGGCATGCTGCCGCAGCCCGTCGAGGATCGCGCGCTGGGCCTGGTGGAACTTGCGCCGGATCAGCGGCGCCATCAGGCGGGCCGGCAGCCTGGGCCGGAACAGGCTCTGCGCCCGCACGAGCGTGGCGCCCAGGCCCTGCGGCTGGAGGCTGAAGCCGGTCCGCCAGTCCGTGACCATCCGCGAGAACCCCGTGCTGTCGCCCTCGACGGACCACATGATCGCGGATCCCTCCTCGTAGGCCGAGCACCACTCCTGCGATGTCCCCGGCTTTCCCCCGATCACGACGCTGCACGTGCGCGCTTCGCCCAGCGCGTGCTGGCCGTCTATCGCCGTGGCGAACGGGTGCCACGCGACGTGCTCGCCCGGGTCGGCGATCGCCTTCCACACCAGGTCAGCCGGGGCGCTGATGACCACCTCGTCCGCAATGTCTTCCACCGTCAAAACTCCCTCAGCGTGCCTGCCGCACCAGCCTAGGGCGCTGTACTTGCATTACACAAGTACAGCGCCTCCGCTGCGGGCGCGCAGCAGTGCGCTGCCGCCGGGGGCCGACGTGGCCGTTGGCTTATAGCTCCTTCCGCATGCCGCCGTCGATCGCGAAGTCGCTTCCGGTGATCCATGAGGCGCGGTCCGAGACCAGGAACGCGACGAGCTCGGCGATCTCGGCCGGGTCGCCGGGCCGGCCGAGCGGGATCCCGCCCATCTGGGCGATCATCGCCTGCTTGGCGGTCTCCGCGTCGGTGCCCTGGGCCGCGGCGATCATCTCCAGCGCTCCCAGCACGGCCGAGGTCATCGTCATCCCGGGCGAGACCGCGTTGACCCGCACCCCGTCCGGCGCCAGCTCGAGCGCGAGCGCCTTGGAGTAGTTCACCAGCGCGGCCTTCGCCGCGCCGTAATGTGCTATCTGCCCGGCCGGCTGGCGGGCGGTGCTGGAGCTGACATGGACGATCACGCCATGGCGGCGGGCGCGCATGCCGCCGATGAGCAGCCGGTCGAGCCGGACCGCGGACAGCAGGTTGGCCGCGATCACCGCCTGCCACTCCTCGTCGGCGATCGCGCCTATCCCACCGCGTACCGGCATGACGCCGCCGGCGTTGTTGACCAGCACGTCAACCTCGCCGAGCAGGTCCGCCGCCTCGGCCGCCAGCCGTCCAGCGCCGTCGGCGGTGGCGGCGTCGGCCACGACGAGGCGGACACCGTCGGGCAGGTCCGCCGCCTCGTTGCGCGCCGAGACCAGGACCCGGGCGCCCCGCCGGGCCAGGGTAGCCGCGATCGCGGCGCCGATGCCGCGCGTGCCTCCCGTCACCACCGCCCGCGTGCCGTACAGGTCGCGCGCGTGCGCGCCACCAGTTGCAGCCGGCTCACGCACGAAGGAAGACGTCATGGCATACCTCCAGGTAGCTAGGAACAAGCCGGCGCCAAGAGCGGGTAGCCCGGGGCCGGCCTTCAGCAGTCCGCCGGCGCCTCGCCCCTGGCAAGGCGCCCTGACTGACTGGACGATTCAGTACAGTTAAGCTAGCAGGAACTGTACCGCACCGTCCAGTTATCGCTGTGCTGCGGGCCGTGCCCGGATCAGGCGCAGATGGGCAGGGGTCAGTACGCCGGCGGCGATGACCGGGGCGGCGACCACCCGGCGGTGCGCTGCTGTGTGTGCCCGGTCACCGACATGCGCCCCGGCTCCCGCCTACGTTTGAGGGGGCCTGGTAAACCAGCCATCCGGGACGAGACCGGGGTGAGCGAGGGCGTTGAAGCAGCGGGTGCCGGCGATTGCGTGCCGGATCGTATCGAGGAACTCGGGCAGCAAGCCTGGGGGACGCGCCCCCCGCCGGGGGCACCGGGATACCGGGAAGAGGCCGAAGAAACGGAGCACAGTGCGGACGGCCAGCCGCACACAGCCCAGCGCCTGGCCCTGCTGGCGAAGATCGACATCCTGGCTGACTTGTCCGAGCCGGAGGTGAACCAGATCGTGGACGCGGCACCTGCGCGCACCTACCGCGCCGGCGAGCTGCTCTACACTCCGCACCGCCCGGTCGAGGTGCTGTTCTGCTCAAGCGCGGACGGATCCGAGTGTTCCGGGCCTCGCCCGAGGGGCGTGCCCTGACCACGGCGATCGTCTCGCCCCGGCACGATGTTCGGCGAGATGGCCTTGCTCGGCCAGCGAATGTACGACAACTATGCCGAGGCTCTTGACGAGGCGCACACCTGCGTCATGGACCGGGCGGACGCCCGCCGGCTGCTGTCGGACCCGTGCATCGCCGCGCGGATCGTGGAGGTCCTCGGCCGCCGGCTGATGGCCATGGAGCAGCGCCTGTCAGAGGTGGTCTTCAGCGACGTCCCCCGCCGGGTCGCCGCGGCCTTGTGCACGGCTGGCCGACGGCCATCCCCCGCTGCGCAGGGCGGAACAATCCACCTCACCGTAACGCACAGCCAGGTAGCGGAGCTGGCCGGCACCTCCCGGGAAACCGCCACCAAGGCCCTGGACGACCTCGACGGCCAGGGCCTGCTGCGGCTCAGCCGCGGCCGCATCACCATCGTCGACCGGAGCCGGCTGGCTGCGTAGGCCGCCGCCTGACCCCGGCATCAGCATCTTCCCGTCCCGCCTCGCACGCCACCTGCCGCCCTCAGCGGCGGCCCCACGAACGGAGCGTAACTTCATCATGCCCACTACAGCCACCCCAGCCGATAGCGCGGCACGCGCGTACCGCTTCCAGCGGTTCCGCACCGCGCTGCTGCTCGGTGACATGACCTTCGGCCCGGATGCGCCCGGCCCCGGCGACCAGGTTCCCGCTACCGGGCGCACTGGGCCAACGACGAACGCAGCCTGCGCAGCGCCCTTTCCGCCGGCGCCCGGGGACGAGCCCCGGCCCGGGACCGCAGCCGGGCGATGATCCGCCCGCTGATGCGCGCCACCGGGCACATGCCCGGCGTCGCCGGCTTCGCCGGCCCTCAGGTCGAACGTGACGTGTGGACCGCCGCTCGCGGTGCTCGCCCGGCTATCGCGGCTCTTCCGCTGGCTCCCCGAAGACCGCCGCGGCGCGGCAGCCGCCGCTCTCACCGCCCTCGCCGCCGTCACGCTCACCGCGATGCTGCTGCTGACCTGAGCGCAAGCCTCACCGTCCTTTTTGCAGTCCGGGCCTTGCCGCAGAGTATCCCGATACTGTACTAAGTCGTCCAGTATTCTGGTAACCTGCCGTTGTACTGTTCCGTCCAGAAAGATGGTGCCATGAAGCAGATCGACAAGCACGCGTACGGACCCTGGGCGCTCGTCACCGGGGCCTCCTCGGGGATCGGCGAGGAGTTCGCGCGCCAGGCGGCGGCGAGCGGCATCAACGTCGTGCTGGTGGCGCGGCGCGAGGAGCGCCTGCGGGAGGTCGCCGCCGAGCTCACGGCGCGGTATGAGGTCCAGGCGCGCGTCGCGGCGCTCGACCTCGGCCGCGACCAGATCCTCGGCCCGGTCCGGGAGGCGACCGACGACCTCGACATCGGCCTCGTCGTATCCAATGCCGGGACCGGCAACCCAGGCCCGTTCACCTCGCTCCCGCACGAGCGGCTACGGGAGGCCGTCCAGCTCAACGTGATCACGCACCTCGACCTGGCGCACCACTTCGGCCAGCGGCTCGCGGCGCGGGGACGCGGCGGGATCGTGCTCGTCTCGGCCGTGGCGGCGGCCGGGGGCCTTCCCTACATGGCCAACGACAGCGCGGCCAAGGCCTACGTGCTCAACCTGGGCGAGGCGCTGCACGCCGAGTTGCGCCAGGCGGGCGTTCACGTGACCGTGCTCGTCCCGGTGCTCGTCGCCACGCCCGTCGTCGCCCGGATCGGGCTCGACAAGCTTGGCCTGTCGGCCGAGCCCATCACCCCCGGGCAGGCGGCCGGCGAGGCGCTTGCCGCCCTCGCGGAGGGCCGGGTGAGCACCCTGGAGCGGGCGGAGATGTCCGGGGCGTTCGAGGACATGAAGGACGCCGTGACCGAGATGATCAGGGCGCGGCTGGCGGCGTCCCAGCCCGCGCACTAGGCGTCCTTGCGCGCCGCTTTCCAGTCATGACAAGCCAGGTAACGGAGGATCAGATGAAGTTCATGCTCCAAGTCCGCTTCAACGGCGCCGACAAGGCGATCGGGGAGCTGCCTGCCGGGGATCAGGAGAAGGTGACCGCCGAGTTCGAGGAGATCCGCCGGTCTCCGGGCGTGCTCGACGGCAACCAGCTCCAGTCCGCGGGCACGGCGGCGACATTCCGAGTCGAGGGCGGTCAGGCGCAGGTCAGCAAGGGCCCGGCCGTGGCGGCCGGAAGCGAGCTGGACGGGTACTACCTCTACGACGCGGCAGGTCTCGACGCCGCGATCGCGTTCGCCAAGCGGATCCCGGCCACCCGGTTCGGCGCGATCGTCGAGGTCCGCCCGGTGCTGGAGCGCTAACGGTGGCTACGTTCCCGGCACCCGCGGAGGGAATCGTCCTCACGCACTTCGTCGTCGCCTCCGACGTCGGCCGGTCGCGGCGCTTCTACGCCGGCGTGCTCGGCGGCGAGGTACTCAAGGACGGCGAGCCGACGATCATCGCGCGTCGGCCAGCGGATCCCCCCGCAGGAACCGGCTGCCTGAAGCCCAGCGCGACAGCGCGCACGGCCGCCCGCTGGGGTGCCCGGGATTCCGGGCACCCCAGTCTTCCGGTGACGATCCGGCCCGGGTACTGGACTGCGTGGTACAGTGCGCGGTTACCATGGGCGCATGCCGGGTGAGCCGAAGACAGGACGCGGGCGCGCTAGCCGGGAGCGGATCGTGGAGCGGGCCGCGGAGCTGTTCGCCGAGCGGGGCATCGCGGCCACGAGCGTGGATGAGGTGCTGGCGGCGGCCGGGGCGGGCAAGGGCCAGTTCTACCACTACTTCCGCGGCCGGGACGAGCTGGCGGCGGCCGCGGTCGGGTTCCGCTGCGGGCAGGTGGTGGCCGGGCTGACCGGGGCGCTGGGCGGCGTGTCGTCGCTGGCGGGGCTGGAGGAGGCGCTGGCGGGGTTCGCGGCGGGGTTCGAGGAGACGGGCATGCCGGGGTGCCCGATCGGGACGCTGTCGGCCGAGGTGGCCGGCCGTAACGAGGGGGCGCGGCTGGCGGCCGCGGCCGGGTTCGGCGCGTGGGAGCGGCTGCTGGCCGGCGCGCTGGAGCGGATGCGCCAGCGGGGGGAGCTGCGCGCCGAGGCGGAGCCGGCCTGGCTGGCCACGGCGCTGCTGGCCAGTATCGAGGGCGGGATGGCGCTCAGCCAGGCCCGTAGGGACATGGCGTCGCTGCGCGTCGCGGTGGAGGCCGGGCTGGCGCAGGTACGGTTCTGGGCGAGCTAAGGCTGTACTAGATCGTCCAGTTACTGCTAGCCTCATGACTGTACTGATTCGTCCAGTCATGGAGGCTGACCCGGGCGGCGGCGGCTGCTGGTGGCGGGCACCGCGGCGTTCGCCGCCTGCTCGCTGGCCGGCGGCCTGGCCGTGAACGCGGGCATGCTGGTCGGCGCCCGGCTCGCCCAGGGCGCGGGCGCGGCGCTGATGGCGCCCGCCGGGCTGTCGATCCTGACCACGACCTTCAGCTCCGGCAACGACCGCAGCAAGGCGCTCGGAGTCTGGAGCGCGATCTCCGGCCTGGCCGCCGCGGCCGGGGTGTTCCTCGGCGGCGTGCTGTCCCAGGGGCCGGGATGGCGGTGGGTGCTGTTCGTCAACCTGCCGGTCTGCGCGCTGATCCTGGCCGGCGCCTGCCGGCTGGTACCCG
>JAICUO010000681.1 GCA_025935815.1 Streptosporangiaceae bacterium | reverse complement strand
GCCGGAGCTGGTGGTGACGGCGAGCGCGCCGCCGAACGCCGCGCCCAGCGCCGAGCCGACGGCGCTGATCTCATCCTCGGCCTGGAAGGTCCGCACGCCGAACTTCTTGTGCCGTGACAGCTCGTGCAGCACGTCCGAGGCGGGGGTGATCGGGTACGAGCCGAGGAACAGCGGCAGCTTCGCCAGCTGGGCGGCCGCGATCAGGCCGTAGGCGAGCGCGGTGTTTCCGGTGATGTTACGGTACGTGCCCGGCTTGAGCGCGGCCGGCTTGACCTCGTAGCGCACCGAGAACGCCTCGGTGGTCTCACCGAAGTTCCAGCCCGCGTGGAACGCAGTCACGTTCGCCTTGTAAATTTCCGGCCTCTTGCCGAACTTCTGCTCCAGGAAGTTCAGCGTGCCCTCTGCGGGCCGGCCGTATAGCCATGACAGCAGTCCGAGCGCGAACATGTTCTTGGCCCGCTCGGCATCCTTGCGGGACAGGTTCTGGTCTTGCAGCGCCTTGACGGTCAGGCTCGTCAGCGGGACGGCGTGCACGTGATAGGCGCTCAGCGAGCCGTCCTCGATCGGGTTCTTGTCGTACCCGACCTTCTGGAGGTTGCGCTTGGTGAACTCGTCGGTGTTGACGATCAGGTCCTTGCCCCGGGGCAGGTCCGTGACGTTCGCCTTCAGCGCGGCCGGGTTCATGGCGACCAGCACGTCCGGCGCGTCGCCGGGCGTGAGGATGTCGTGGTCCGCGAAGTGCAGCTGGAAGCTGCTCACGCCGGGCAAGGTGCCGGCGGGGGCGCGGATCTCGGCGGGGAAATTGGGGAGCGTCGACAGGTCATTCCCGAAGACCGCGGTCTCCTGGGTGAACCTGTCCCCGGTGAGCTGCATCCCGTCACCAGAGTCACCCGCAAAGCGGATGACCACGTGGTCAAGCTCCTGGACCTGCTTGGTCACAGCGCTAAGCCTCCTCCGCACGCCGGGCCGGGCACCTTCGGCACGGCACCACCCCATGGCCAGGGGCGCGAGTTTAAAGCGTGTTAATTCTACGTGGTACAGGGAATCGAGCGCGCCCGGCGAACAGTGTGGGACTCGCCACTTCAGCCTTTTGCATGACGAGAGCGTCAGGTCCGGTGCGGAAAACGTGATTCTCCAGGCCCTATTTTCCCTGTGGCCGGCCCTCGGCGGCGTCTCGCCGCGTGCCCGGGAACCCGGCGATCACTCGCGGACGTTAGATCCGCTGAGTCCGGCAAGGACTCAGTGAACGGTAGCACGAGTGAGGAGGGGCACCGTGCGCTGCTTTGGGCTGCGTGCGGCGGTACTGGCCGCCACCTTGTGCGCGCTCGTGATGCTAGTGGGCTTCGCGGCCGGGCTGGCGGGCTCAGGCGCCCGGCTTGTCACCGGGCCGGCTGACGTCACGCAGGGCCACCATCGCGGCCTGCAGCCGGTGGCGCTGGGCTTCCAGCTCCGCCGCTGACCGCGACACCGTGACCCACGGGGCGGCCGCCGGGTCGATCCGGGACGCCAGCTCGCGGTGCCAGTCCGACGGCAGCTCACCAGCCGGGGGCGGCAGCAACCGGACCGGGCCGGGCGCCGCCTCGGCGCGCTGCCGGTAGAACTGGAGCGACGCCGCGTCCAGCTCGTCATTGACCAGCACCGCGACCCCCGCCTGGACCGGCGCGGGCTCGGCGGTGTCCACCACCCAGCCCCCGGTGTTGAAGATGCGGACCGGGGCCGGGAACCCGGGAACGGCCCAGCGGTCGGTGAATGGCTTGTGGGTGTGGCCGTAGACGAACGTAACCTCGTCCGGCAGGTCGGTCCACTCACGTCTTACCTGGCCGCGGACCGGGCCCTCCAGGTAGGCGCGCAGCCCCGCCTGGCCTTTGGCGGTCAGGGCCACCGTCGGCGTGCCCCGCTCGCTGCGGGCCACGTGGTTGACTTCCCGCCGGAAGATCGCGTTCACCGCCCACCGCTCCGCATTCCGCAGCCAGGCCGCGCCGTTGCCCTTGGCGATCATGGCCGTGGTCAGGTTGCCGACCAGGGCGTCGATGTCGCTCGGGCTGGTCAGGTCCGCGTAGATCAGGCCCATGTCCGCGCCAACCTGGCCGGACCGGCCCAGCGTGCCCCACAGGAAGTCGATCCACGCGAAGTTCTCCGCCTCCAGCCGCTCGACGTCCGCGGCCGCGGCCTGGCGCTGGCCGGGGTACAAGATGTCCCGCAGTTGTGACATCAGCGAGTAGATGGACTCGGTGAAGTGCCCGTGGCTGACGATGAGGCAGCGGCGCCCGTCCGGGCTGCGCAGGGCCAGGTTCGGGTAGGACACGCCGACCTCGATCCCGGTCGCGCCCGCCTGGCTCCGGATCAGCCCGGCGAGCAGCGCGGAGCTGGCCGGGGGCTCCTCGGCGCCCGGCAGCAGCCTCGTGGTGTGCCAGGGGGCGACGAGGTCGGCCCCGCCCGGCTGGGCGCAGACGTAGGAGACGTACTGGTCTTCCCGCGTTATCTCCCACATGTGGTGGTCGTGGTTGCCGGGCACGTAGTGGATCAGCCGGTCGAACACCGGCGGATCGTCGGCGAACGCGAGGTGCGCGAACAGCCGGAACACCATGGCGGCGACCTCGTCCGGGGACAGGGCGAGGTCCAGGATGTCCCCGGCCAGGATGAGCGTCGGCGGCTGGCCTTGATCGCGGGTCAGCTGGCGCAGGCCCCCGACCAGGCCGCTCAGCATCGGGCTGGGGCTATGAGGGTCGGCGGTGAAGCCAGTGTCGCTCGCGGTCGCCGGCTCCTCGCGTAGCGCGGTCAGCATGCTGTTCTGCGCCCCGAAGTGCAGGTCGGACAGGATCACATAGCGGATGTCGGCCATGACGACGCGCCCTTCCCGTTCCCGGGCTGGCCCTGCGGGCAGCGTGCCGCACGGTCCGATCGCCGCCTGACTTGTCCCCCGATAGTAGTACTTTCGCTGTCAGGCGAGGGGTGTCCTTAGCCTAGGCGCGGGGCCGTGTCGCGAGCATGCGAGATGTCCGCTATCCTAACCACTGCCGTCGCACGTGACGGCTCACGGCAGGTTGCCCGAGTGGCCAAAGGGAGCGGTCTGTAAAACCGTCGGCTCAGCCTACGTTGGTTCGAACCCAACACCTGCCACCACCTGCGAAAACGCCCCGCTAGCAGCGAAATCTCGTGCTTGCGGGGCGTTTCTTCTCTGTCCCGTGGTGTGTCACCTTGTAGCGCTGTAGGGCGTTGTGTTGCGGGGTCCACGGACGCATGGCGGACGGGAATCGGGGCCAGGGAGCGGTGTGGGTAGCCGCTTGACGGGGTTCCGATGCCCGGTCCGGGGGTGTCGTGGCCTTGACGTTTGCTCCCGAGTCGGGTGTCCATCCCGGTGTGTCCGCCCCGTGGCCCGCGTGATTTCCCGGGACGAGGGCGGCCGGGAAGGCGGGTGCAGTGATGGCTGGGGCGACGGTCCGGGAGACCGTGACGCTTGCGGGGCGGGCGGAGCGGGCGCGTGCCGCCCGCATGTTCGTCTCTGAGGTGCTCGGCCCGGGGCACCCGTGCGGGGATGTGGCTGTCTTGCTGGTCAGCGAGGTCTTCAGTAACAGTGTCCGGCACTCCGGCTCGGGTGCTGCCGGGGAGAGGTCACGGTCGCGGTCAGGGCCGGGGCGGCATTGTCCGGGTCGAGGTCACCGACCGGGCCGGGCCGGGAGCGCCCAGGCTGCGTCCTGCCGGCCGTGACGCGGAAGGCGGCCGGGGGCTTCAGCTTGTCGCGGGCCTCGCGGCGCGGTGGGGGTGCCGGCGGCGAGGCGGGCGTCTCGCGACCTGGTTCGAGCTGTGGTATGGCTGATCGTGGCCGCTGTGTACCTTCTGGGTGAGCTGTGCGGTTTACCCGGTTGCCCGCAATTGCCGGAGGGTGGAGTGCCCGTATTGGACGAGCTGGACATCGTGGTTCTGGTGTCCCCTGGCGACGGCGGTGAGGGCGTCCAGGGCACCGAGATGCTGAAGCGTTTCCGCGTCCGGGCGGGTGAGATCGCGCCCGTACCCGGTCAGGAACGCGTCCTTGAGGTCGGGGCGG